>JAUZEM010000609.1 GCA_030839005.1 Actinomycetota bacterium
CCGGCGTTGCGCGCCGAGGTCGAGGCTTGCTACCGGCTGTTCATCGGAGCGCTGCTCGACGTCACCGACAACCTCGTCGAAGGCAAGGTCGTCCCGCCGAGTCGGGTGGTTCGCTACGACGGCGACGATCCCTACCTGGTGGTCGCGGCCGACAAGGGCACGGCGGTCTTCTCCGACATCGCGAACGAGATCGCGTGCGGGCGCGGCTTCTGGCTCGGCGACGCGTTCGCGTCGGGTGGTGAACACGGCTACGACCACAAGACCATGGGCATCACCGCCCGGGGCGTATGGGAGTCGGTTCGGCGCCACTTCCGGCACCTGGGCATCGATCCGGATCGCGACGACTTCACGGTCGCGGGCATCGGCGACATGTCCGGCGACGTGTTCGGCAACGGCATGTTGCTGTCGGAGCACATACAGCTCATGGCCGCGTTCGATCATCGGCACGTCTTCCTCGATCCCGGTCCGGACCCGGTGCGGTCGTTCGCGGAACGGCGTCGCCTGTTCGAGCTGCCGCGCTCGTCGTGGGCCGACTACGACACCGCGCTCGTCTCCGAGGGCGGCGGGGTGTACGCGCGCACATTGAAGTCGATCCCGATAACGCCCGAAGTGCGTTCGCGGCTCGCGATCGACGACGGTGTCGCTGCGCTCACGCCGGCCGAGGTCATCCGCGCGATCCTGCAGGCGCCGGTCGACCTCCTCTACAACGGCGGCATCGGCACCTACGTGAAGGCGCGCACCGAGAGCCACGCCGCCGTCGGCGACAAGGCCAACGACGCGGTGCGAGTCGACGGCCACGATTTGCGGTGCCGAAGCGTCGCCGAGGGTGGCAACCTCGGGTTCACCCAGGACGGCCGGGTCGAGTATGCGATCGCCGGCGGCCACGTCA
Source organism: Actinomycetota bacterium (assembly GCA_030839005.1). Lineage (GTDB taxonomy): Bacteria > Actinomycetota > Acidimicrobiia > IMCC26256 > PALSA-610 > PALSA-610. Next base: position 890 of record JAUZEM010000609.1, read on the forward strand.
ACACCGACGCGATCGACAACAGCGCCGGCGTCGACACGTCCGACCACGAGGTGAACATCAAGATCCTGCTCGATGGCGCGGTGCGCGACGGTGAGCTCGGCAAGATCGATCGCAACGTGTTGCTCGTCGGTATGACCGACGAGGTCGCCGCGCTCGTGCTCCGCGACAACTACCGCCAGAACCGCGCCCTCGACAATGCACGAGCACAAGCGGTCGCGATGGAGCAGGTTCACGCGCGCTTCATGCACGCGCTCGAGTCGGACGGACATCTGAACCGAGACATCGAGCGCCTGCCTTCCGACGAGCAGCTCGCCGACCGGCACCACGCGGGTCTCGGCCTCACGGCGCCCGAGCTCGCGGTGCTGCTCGCGTACGCGAAGATCGCCTTGGAGGAGGAACTGCTCGCGTCGGAGCTCCCCGACGACCCCGACTTCATGTCCGAGTTGGTCCGGGCGTTCCCGGACGTGTTGCGTCGGCGATTCCTCCAGCGGATCCGTGCGCATACCTTGCGTCGCGAGATCACGGCCACTTCGCTCGTGAACGGTGTGGTCAACCGCGCCGGCACGACATTTGCCTTCCGGCTGGGCGAGGAGACCGGCGCCCACGGACCCGACATCGTGCGCGCGCACGAGGCGGCACGGGCAATCTTCGATCAGGACGCCCTATGGCACGACATCGAGGCGCTCGACCGTACCGTGGATGTCGACGTGCAGACCGACATGTACCTTGCGAGCCGGCGTCTCGTCGAGCGCGGCGCGCGGTGGCTGCTGCGTAATCGTCGCCAACCGTTGCCCCTCGCCGCGACGATCGCGTTCTTCTCGGCACCGATCGCTCGCCTCAACGCGATCGCGACGATCTCGCCCCGGATCGAGCCCATCACGGCGGAGTACGCGGCTCGGGGAATCCCCCGTCAGGTCGCGCAGAGGATCGCCGCGCTTGCCCATCTACCGCGCGCGCTCGACATCGCCGAGCTGGCCGATGCCCATCACGTCGAGGTCGAGGCCGTGGCCGCCGCGTACGACGAAGTCGGCGAAAGGCTCCGTTTCGATTGGCTCGGCGACCGGATCGTCGAGCTGCCGCGCGCCGACCGCTGGGACGCCTTGGCGCGCAACGCGTTGCGCGAGGACGCCGCCGCGCAATACCGGCGCGTCGTCGATGGCTCGCTGAATGAAGGGTCCTACGAGGCGTGGGCGGCGCCGCGTGCGACCCTGGTTGCCCACGTGCTCGCGTTGCTCGACGAGATCCGCGCCCATGCCGTCTTCGACGTCTCGACGTTGTCGGTGGCGCTGCGCGAGCTCCGTGGGCTCACCTGAGACGAGGAGATTCCTCTCCCATGACGGCAGAACGAGAGTTCAGCGACGAGCTCGAGGACTGGCTGCGCGCAGATACCCCGAAGACGCTCGGCGACCTGGGCGACGCCTTCAAGGAGAAGAGCTTCGCCGTCACGATCCTGCTGCTCATGTTCCTGCCCGCGTTGCCGCTGCCCACCGGCGGCATCACGCACGTCTTCGAGGTCATCACGATCTTCGTCGCTCTCCAGATGGTGCTCGGGCGCCGCACGATCTGGCTCCCGCGGCGCTGGAAAAAGCGCGAGCTCGGCGCCACGATTACCGGAAAGGCGGTTCCGTTCATCATCCGGCGCGTCCGCTGGTTCGAGAAGTTCTCGCGCCCGCGACTTGCGCAGCTGTTCCGGCAACGCGAGTTCATCCGGGTCGTAGGGTTGATCATCATCGGCCTCACGGCCGCCGCCGCAATCGCGCCGCCGTTCTCGGGACTCGACACCCTTCCCGCGCTCGGCGTCGTCGCGATCGCGCTGGCGATCATCCTCGAAGATGCCGTCGTGCTCGGCATCGGCGTGCTCATCGGCACCGGCGGCGTCGTGCTCATCGTGACGATCGGCGCCGCCCTGGCCCGCCTCATCCGCGATCGTTTCTGAGCCGGGCGCGCGCGACCGGCGCCCGGCGGGTTCCGGTCGCGGCGCCGCTCCTCGACTCTCGGACGAGTACCTCAGTCTTCGTACTTGAACGAGACCTTCACCTTCGCTCGATAGGCCTTGACCGCACCGCCTTCGATCTGCAAGTCGAGCTCGGCGACTTGCGCGATCCGCAGGTCGCGCAGGCTCCCCGAGGCCTTCTCGACCGCAGCGGCCGCGGCCTTCTCCCAGGACTCGGTGCTGGTACCGACCAGCTCGATGATCTTGTACACGCTCTCCGGCACAGCAGATACCTCCGCGTAGACGATGTCACACCCTTCTTCCCGGTCGAGCGCGTGTCAATCGTCAGTTGCCGCTCCGCGCCGGTCAGCGCGGGCAGCCAACTAGCCGGGGTA
>JAUZEM010000617.1 GCA_030839005.1 Actinomycetota bacterium
GCGTCGACCGCTGCCCCACCGGCGTCATCGTCTTGGGCAAAGTCACCGACGCCTGGCGCGACGGCGACCCCAACGTCCGCACCAACCGACACGGCTACGCCTACGGCGTCCGCTTCTGAGGTTCCGAACGTGATCGACATTCGGCGCGCCGCCGAGCGCTTCCACACCGAGATCGACTGGCTCGACTCGTGGCACAGCTTCAGCTTCTCGGAGCACTACGACCCGGACAACACGCACTTCGGGCTGCTCCGGGTCCTGAACGACGACGTGGTCGCGCCCGGCCGCGGCTTCGGAACCCACCCGCACCGCGACATGGAAATCGTCACCTGGGTGCTCGACGGCACGCTCGAACACCGCGACAGTGAAGGCAACACCGGCGTGATCACGCGCGGAGTCGCCCAGCGCATGAGCGCGGGCACCGGCATCCGCCACTCCGAAGCGAACGCAAGCAAGTCCGAACCCGTGCATCTCCTGCAAATGTGGGTGCCGCCCGACTCCCTCGGCGATCCGCCCGGATACGAACAGCGCGACGTCGACAGCGACATCGCGCCGGACACGCTCTTTCCGCTCGCGTCCGGCGCCGAGCACGTCGACTCGGCCATTCACATCAACCAGGCCGACGCAACCCTCTGGATCGCCCGGCTGACTTCCGGCGCCAGCGTCCCGATCCCGTCCGCGCCGTACGTGCACCTGTTCGTCGCCCGCGGCGCCGCGACCCTGGAAGAGGCGGGCGAGCTCGCAACCGGTGACGCGGCACGCCTCACGGAGCCGGACGACTACCGGATCACAGCGACGGCGGCCGAGACCGAGCTCGTGATTTGGGAGATGTCGGGCGATCTCGCGTCCTGACGTCGGCTCCTACTTCACGAGTCGCGACAGGCGCCGGTCGGCGAGCACCTTCCCGCCGGTCTGACACGTCGGGCAGTACACGACCTCGTGCGATTCGTACGAGACCCGCTTCAAGTCGTGACCGCACACCGGGCAGGGCAGCCCGGCTTTGCCGTGAACCGTGAAATGCTCGCCCAGCTTGTTCTCGGACAACCCGCCCGTCCGCGAGCGTTCGCGATCGAGCCCTTCCGACAACACCTCGTGCAACGCGACGAGCATTCGCTCCCGCTCGTCGGGCTTCAGCGACTTCAGCGACGCGTACGGCGAGAGTCGGGCGCGATGGAGGATGTCGTCGGCATACCCGCGTCCCACGCCCGCGACTGTTCGCTGGTCGCGCAGGATCGTGTGGATGCGGCGTCCGTCGTCGGCGGTCCGGACCCATTGCGCGAACTCGTCGCTCGTCGCTTCGGGCCCGAGTAGCGCGACCGGTCCCTCGTCGCCCGGCGCGAGCACCCACCATCCGGCCTTGCGCTCGGTGCCGAACTCGCGCAGCAATACCGCGCGATCGTCCGAGAATCGAAAGCGAACGACCGAACCCTTGGGTCTGGTGCGCTTCGGTGGTTCCTCGAAGTCGAGGCGGCCAGCCTGCGAGAGGTGGAACATGACGCGCAGGTCGTTGTCGAAGTGGATCGTCACATACTTCGCGCGCCGGTCGACCCCGACGATCGACGCGCCCACGAGCGCCTCCGGCGGCGGATCGACCGTCTTCAAGCCGGTGAACCCGAGCGGGTCGTAGCCCTCGAACGTCGCGCCCGCGAGCCACACCCCGACGCGTTCCGCGAGTGCCTGCATCTGCGGTGCTTCAGGCATGCCCCTGCGCGCCGGGTGAGTCGGCGTATTTGACGGCGCCGCGCGTCCACTCCGGACCGTTTCCCCAGTCGAGCCGCGTGCGCTTGTGCCGATGGTCGGGATCGAACTCCTTGCTGGCATCGACGTACTGCTTGAACGTCGCAGTGCCCTCCGGCAGCGACCAGAAGTCCTCCTCCAAGGAGAACTGCCCGTTCCCCGCGTACTGCAGGACCGTGATGCCGGGAAAGTCGATCGGCGGCGCACCCGGCTCGGGGTTGTCCCGACGGTTCTGCATATAGACGACGATGCGGCCGTCGTCGCCGACCAGGTGCCACTCGTACGCGGTGTAGATCTCGCCGTAGTCCGCCATCGTCGGCTTGATCCAGGCGCGCACCGCCTCACGGCCCTGCTTGTTGCCGAGGACGTGCTCGACGTACGTCACGTCCTCGGTGAAACACGTGTCGCACCACGCGTCCCAGTCCTCGCCGACCGCCCCCAGCTGCCAGTAGGTGCGAAAGGCCGCTTCGAGCTCGTCACGATCGAACGTCATGCCTGCAAAGGTAGGTCACAACGTCGACAGGCCACCATCGACGGCGAGGATCTGACCGGTGATGTAACTGGCGTCGTCGCTCAACAGGAACACCACGGGAGCGGCAACTTCCCACGCGGTCGCCTGACGGCCGAGCGGCACCGGCGTGCGCCCACGACTCGGCCGCCCCTCGGTCGCTCTCCGGCCGAGCGGCGTGTCGATGAGGCCGGGCGCGACCACATTCGCCCGGATGCCTCTCCGCGCACCCTCGAACGCAACGTGGCGACTCAGCCCCGCGAGCGCGGCCTTCGTGGTGTCGTATGCGGGTATCCGGGTGCCCGGCTTCAGACTCGCGACCGACGAGATGAACACGATTGCCCCACCGTCGTTCATCAGGGGGAGCGCGGCACGGCACAGCAGGAAATGACCGCGCACGTTCACCGCGTGCACGGTGTCCCACTCCTCGATTGTCGTTCCCTCGAGACCCCGGCCGAGACCGATGCCGACGTTGCACACGAGACCGTCGAGACCATCGAGCGCCCGCGCGGCTTCGTCGACGATGCGCGCGCACGCCTGCTCGTCGGTGACGTCACCCACGATCACGGCTGCTCGCCCGCCGTCGGCACCGATCAAGCGAGCGGTCTCGGTCGCGGCGTCGAGATCGACGTCGGCGCACGCGACCATCGAACCCTCGCGCGCCGCGAGCACCGAGATCGCGCGCCCGTTGCCGATCGGTGCGTCGGGGTCGTCGGACCGGCGCGTTCCCGCGCCGACGACGAGTATCCGTCGACCTTCGAGTCGACCGCTCACCTCGTACACCTCCGCGGCGTCCGCACGGCCCGGAGTGTACGTTTCGCGCCATGTCCCCTCTCAAGGAAGTCGCGCCCGCCTTCGTCGACATGGCCCACCGGATCGTGTGGTGCTCGGTCGCCACGGTCGACCACCAGGGCCGGCCGCGGTCGCGGATCCTGCACCCGTTGTGGGAGTGGGACGGCACCGATCTCGTCGGGTGGATCGCGACCGGACCGACGCCGACGAAGCGAGCGCACCTGCAGCACAGCCCCTACGTCTCGTGCAGCTACTGGACCGACAGCCACGACACGTGCATCGCGGAGTGCCGCGCCGTCTGGCACTTCGACGACGACACCCGTACCGCCGTTTGGAACAAGTTCGCGCACGCACCGGCGCCCGTCGGCTACGACCCCGCGATCATTCCCGCGTGGGACAAGCCCACATCCGGGAGCTTTGCCGCGCTACGCCTCGAGCCGTGGCGACTGCGCGTCTTCCCCGGCACCGCGTTGTTGAGCGGTGGCACTGCCGGCGACATCCTCGTCTGGCAAAACTGAACAGCCACCAAACTGTTTGGCGCGAAACCGGCGCTCTACGCCGGTAAGTCTCCAAACTGTTTGGCGCGAAAGTGGCGAAAGCGCTTCGGGCTTTTGCGTCAGGCCCGCTTGCGCTTCTCCTCGAGGCGCTTGCGCACGACCTCCCGGCGTTCTTGAATGTCGCGGTATGTGAGCGTTTCCACGCCGGGGACCCCCATCGCGGCTTTGATCGCCTCCATGTCGAACTGATTCGCGACGGAGGGATCGAGTCCGAGCTCGGCCGCCAGTCGCGCGCCGTGCCGGAGCGCGATCTCGGCGTGCACCTGCTGGATCTCGCGGAGGATGTCGAGATCCGGCGCGAGCCGTCCGATCGAGCCGTCGAGGAACATCATGTTCTTGACGAACAACATCAGCTCCTTCGGCGCGCGGGCACCGTACGCGAGCAGCTTCTTCGTGAGGTCTTGCAGCTCGTGCAGGAGCTCGTCGGCCGAGAGCGCCGTCGGGTCGATGGTTCGATCCAGTCCCAGATCGCGGAACACCGCGTGCAAATCGGTGTCGGACGGGAACGCACCAAGGTCGCGGAGCGCGCCCAGCTGCGACATCGTGTCGCCGTTCGTCGCCCCGAGGAGCAACATCAGGAACGCCATCCGCTTGGTCTCGTCGAGGCGGCCGGTGATGCCGAAGTCCATCAG
>JAUZEM010000494.1 GCA_030839005.1 Actinomycetota bacterium
CTTCTGCGGCCTTGGACCGTCGCAATCACACCCGATCAGGCGCCCCGGGCGTCGCTGCGACTCTCGCACGTCCACCGTAAGACGGTGACGCTCGACGCCTCGGCCTCCTTTGCGCCATCGACGCCGATCACGACCTACAACTGGAACTTTGGAGATGGCACGACCGCGTTAACCACGACCCCCACCATCACACACCGCTACCACCGCTTCGGAACCTACACAGCGACGGTCACACTCACCGACGCGGCCGGGACGTCGCTCCAACAAGCCTTCACCGGCCAGACCGTCGCACGAAACGGCGGACCGACCGCAGCTGCGCACACCCTGGTCCACCTCAGCCACTAACTAACTGTTCAAGAGACGACGATGAGATTCCGCCCGTCGGACTTTGCTCGATACGCGGCGGTGTCGGCGTCTTTGATGAGGAGGTCGGGCAGTGGCTGGCCAGTGTCGAGCGCGACGCCGATGCTGATTCCGATCTCAGCCGATCCTTGTCCGAGCCGAAATGGTGTCTGCAAGGCGACGCGAATCCGCTCGGCGATGCAGGTTGCGTCTTCCACGGTTGTGACGGTCGGACAGAGAATGACGAACTCGTCGCCGCCCCATCGGGCGACGATGTCGCCGTCGCGCACCGCCGAGCGCAGCCGCTGCGCGACGTGGACGAGCACTTCGTCACCGGCGTCGTGACCGAGTGCGTCGTTCACAGCCTTGAAGCCGTCGAGATCACCGAACAGGACCGCGATGGGCGCGGCGCGACTCCGGGCCACCCACGCCGCATCGACGCACTCTCGGAGTCCGGCACGGTTCAGCAGGCCGGTCAGCGGATCGTGCAGCGCGTCGTGAGTGAGGCTCAGCTCGCGTTGCTTGTGTCGGGTGATGTCTTCGACCTGGCCGAGAAACTGTGCGGGTGCCCCGTCGGCACCCCGAACGAGCGAGACGTGCATGCGAGCCCAGACGGTCCGGCCCTCGGGATGTTCGTAGCGTCGCTCGGAGCAGAACGACTCGGTCTCGCCGCGAAGCAAGCGGCGCGTCTCGCCCAGTTCCGCGGTGAGGTCGTCGCCATGAGCGAAGTCGACGAAACTCATCTCGAGAAGCCGCGACTCACGGATGCCGAGTGTGTGGGCGAGTGCGTGATTCACCCAGGTCAACCGCCCATCGAGGTCCGCGAACGCGATACCCAGCGGCGATGTTGCGAACGCGTCGCGGAAGCGGCGCTCGGCTTCTCGAGCGGCCGCGTCCGCGCGTCGACGTTCACTCACATCACGCGCGTTGACGACCAACGCCTGCACCCCGAGCTCAGAGGGAAGGGCCCGACCTGTCGCCTCGAGCCAAAGCCACGATCCATCGCGGCAGCGTTGCCGATATTCGATCGGACGCGCCTCTATATCGTCACTGAGCTGCGCGCCGATCGCCGCGACGAGCGCGTCCAGGTCATCGGGATGAATGTTCGCGGTCCCATCGGTCCCGACGATCTCGTCCGCGCGAAAGCCGAGCAGCCGCTCGCAATTCGGGGAGATATACCGAACAATCCCGTCGAAGTCGACGACCGTGACGATGTCGGACTGGTGTTGCAGCAGCGCGCGGAACCACGAATCGCTGCGGTCGAGCGCTTCCTGCGCCTCCACCTGCACCGAGACATCGGTCATCGACGTCAGGACATACGAACCGCCACCAGCGTCATCAACCAGAACCGAGTCGAACTGAACCCACACCATGGTGCCGTCGGCGCGAAACAATCGGACGGCACTCGGTCCGCCACCGGCGGTTTGTCCGTGCTCTATGCGCGAGAGACTTTCGGAGACTGCGCGCTCGACCTCGTCGGGATGCACGAACGCAGCCGAGTCCATACCGACGATGTCGCCGGGTCCGACCCCCACGATCCCGGAATACGCAGCGTTGCACCAAAGCATTCGTCCATCGAGCCCGATCGCCGCGATCGCAGCAGGCGCACGCCAACAATCCGCGCGGAATCCGCGCTCGACCGCGTCGGGATCGCCTTCCAGGACCACACCGTCGTATCGGCGCGAGACGGCGCGCACATGACGCGAACCCTGCCGTGGCCACGATGAAGCCGAAATGGGCCGGCCGTTCCCGCCTTTGTCATCTGCCGGACTGATCGGACGGTGGATCCGCCGAAGCAACCGGTTGACATCGGTCGATTCTCGCGGAGACTACCGGCGAGGAACGCGCGGTCGCGTCCCGCCCATCGGACGCGACCATCGTCGGAGTCGTATTTCATGAGGCGTAACTTTCCGGTCGTGCCCCGCATTTCTTGGCGCTTCGTTGCGATCGCCGCGTGTGCGGTTCTTCTTGCCTCTTGCGTTGCGGTGCGCGACTTCGTTGTTCCCGGAACCGACAACGACCCGTGGGGTACTGCGTTCGACGGCAGCGGACGGGTGTGGGTGGCGATGCCGGGCTGTGATCCATCGCCAACGTGTTCGGGCTCCACTCTGCCCGGAAAGCTGGCGCTCTTCGACCCGCGTACGAACTCTTGGACCACCGTCGTCTCACTACCTGACGGTTTCGGTCAGCCGTTGTTCGTCGCCGTTGACCGTAACGGCAAGGTCTGGTTCACCATGCCGGTGACGAACACGATCGGTCGGTTCGATCCGGTGAGTACCAGCGTGACGCAATGGCAGATCCCGACGACGAGTGGCGGACCGTGGGATCTTGCCATCGACGGTAACGGCAAGGTCTGGTTCACCGAGCATTACGCGAACAAGATCGGTGCGTTCGATCCAGGCTCGCACACGTTTCAGGAAGTGTCGACGCCGGCGGTCAATAGCAATCCGTACGGGATAACGGTGGACAAGTCGAACAACATCTGGTTCACCGAGAACACCGATTCCGTCGCACTCATCGCCGAATACACCAGCGGCGGAATCCTGCACGAGTACAAGATACGAAACACGTCGACGGCGGGTACGGGTCTCACGCCCCACCGCATCACTCTCGATCCGTCCGGCAACGTATGGTGGTCCGAAGGCTGGGTCAGTGCGATCGGCAAGCTCGATCGCGCCACCGCGCAACCAGGGACGAACGCCGGCGTCACCGAATACGGCTATACGCCGTCTTGCAACAGCTGTGGTTCACATACGTCGGGAATAGCGGCCGACAGCCAGGGAGTGATCTGGCTGGACGACTCGCTGCAGAACACGTTCGGGTCCTTCTCAACCAGTAGCCAGACTTTTTCCTTCTATAAGAGCCCAAGCGGCGGCCACCCGCATGACGGCCTCAACGTGGATTCCCAGAACCGAATCTGGTTCGACGAAGAGTTCGCAAATCGATTGGCCGTCGCGATTCAATTCGGTCCGTCTGCGTCCGCCGCGGCGGCATCTTTTCCCGCGACGAGCTCCCGCTGAGACACGAGGGACGACCGACACCGCTCCTACGAGTGCCATGCGATTCCTCCCGACGCGTCGATGTTTCGCACGGTCAGCGGTAGCCGCCGACGATGGTTGCACCCATCGCGAGCGGCGGGACCTCGCAGCGGTCTTCGACGCCGGCGACGAAGGCTTGAAAGGCCGGCACGGCCTGCAGCGATTCGGGCGCGTCGACGTCGTGCTCGATCGCGACGTGAATGAAGCTCACGCCGTCGTCGAGCCGAAAGACCTTGTAGGTGAAGCCCTCCGGCTCGCGGTCGTGCAGCTCCTCGAACACCGCCTCGATCAACCGCTGGTTCTCGTCCGCCCGCTCCGGCTTGGCCTGATAGCGCACCACAATCGTCCTCACCTGTGCTCCAACTCCGCGGGCCGGTGGCTCGCTCCAGTTCTAAGACCGGTTCTTCCGCCGGGACTCATCGGAGCCGTTGCGGCCCGCCCCGGTTGACGCTCCGTGCACAGCGCGCGCACAGTTCTGCCCGCGATGCTCGGGCCGGACGACCCTCGACCTAAGGAGCCGCGGGTGGCATCGACTCGCCAACCTCGCAAGTGGGTGCGCTGGCTCGTCGGCGCCGTCGTCGTGGTTCTCCTGATCGTCGTGGGCGGACCTTTCGTGTACTTCCACTTCATTCAGAGCGATCCGCCGCCGAAGTTGTCGCTCGACACGACGCCCGTCCCCTCGACGGCTCCGGGTGTCACCCGCGCCCCGCTCGCCGGCACGTGGAAGATCGGGACCGGGTCACTCGTCCGGTACCGCGTGAAGGAGACACTGTTCGGACAGAGCGGTGAGGCCGTCGGCAAAACGACCACAGTGACCGGCTCGATGACCATGACGGCGACGTCGGTCTCGGACGCGACGTTCACCGTGGACATGACCTCGGTCACGAGTGGCCAGAGCCAGCGAGACGGACAGTTCCGAGGGCGAATCATGGACACGGCCGACTTCCCCACCGCGACGTTCACACTGGCGAGCCCGATCGATCTCGGTGTCGTGCCGAAAGACGGCGTGCAGAAGTCCTATTCGGCGAATGGCAAGTTCCAACTCCACGGTACGACGAAGAACGTCACGTTCACACTGACGGCGCGTCGCACCGGCAATGTCATCGCTGTTCAGGGCGACGAACCCATCACCTTTTCGGACTACAACATCGGCAACCCGAGCGGAGGCCCGGCCAGCGTCGGGGATTCCGGACAGCTCGAGTTCGTGCTCCAGTTCCAGCCGAGCTGATCGAGAAGGCGTCAGCCGGTCTCTGAGGTCTGCGCGATCCGGCGCGTGAGGTAGCGGCGTTCCGCGTCGGTCGCGGCGAGCGACAGCGCGGCGCGATACGCCACTGCGGCTTCGACCCGCCGGTCGAGGCGACGGAGCAGGTCGGCGCGCGTGGCGGGCAGCAGGTGGTAACCGGTCAGCGCGCCGGATCGCTCCAGCGCATCCACCAGACGGAGTCCGGCTTCCGGTCCGTCGGCCATGCCGACGGCGACCGCGCGATTCAGCTCGATGACGGGCGTCGGCACCATCCGGACGAGCTCCTTGTACAGCGCGGCGATCTCGACCCAGTCCGTCGCGCTCGCCTCGTGTGCGGCCGCATGGCAGGCGGCGATCGCCGCTTGCACCTGATACGGGCCGGGTTGTCCGCGCCGGAGCGCGGCGTCGAGACGCTCGAGCCCTTCGGCGATCGCGTCCGCGTCCCAGCGAGTGCGGTCCTGTTCCTCGAGCGGCACGAGGTCGCCCGCGTCGTCGAGCCGCGCGGCGCGCCGAGCATCGGTGAGCAGCAGGAGTGCGAGCAGGCCGATCGCCTCGGGCTCGTCCGGCATCAATCCGGCGAGCGTGCGCGCGAGGCGTATGGCCTCGGCACACAGTCCGGCGCGCACCAGCTCGGCGCCGGTCGTGGCCGAGTAGCCCTCGTTGAACAGCAGGTAGAGGACGGCCAGGACCGCTCCGGTCCGTTCCGGCAGCTGGTAGGCGGGCGGTACGCGGTACGGGATTCCCGCGTTTCGGATCTTGTGCTTGGCGCGAACCAGGCGTTGGGCCATCGTCGATTCCGGGACGAGGAAGGCTCGCGCGATCTCCGCGGTCGTCAGGCCCGCGAGTGTCCGCAGCGTCAATGCGACCTGCGCGTCGAGCGAGAGCGCGGGGTGACAACAGGTGAAGATCAACCGCAGCCGGTCGTCTTCGACGCCGTCATCGGAGCCGTCGGGTCCGGAGATCACGGCCACCTCCTGGAGCTTGGCGGCTCCCGTCGCGGCTCGCCGCAGACGATCGAGCGCACGGTTGCGCGCGGTCGTCGTGAGCCACGCGCCGGGGTTGCGCGGGACGCCGTCGCGCGGCCAGCGCTCGAGCGCCCGCGCGAAGGCATCCTGCGCGCACTCCTCGGCGAGGTCCCAGTCGCCGGTCACCCGGATGAGGGTCGCGACAACACGCGCCCAGTCCGAGTGAAAGGCCGCGACGACCGCGCCCTCGACCTCGACGTCGGCCTCGGAATCGATCGGGCCGGTCACATCTCCCAGATGGGCCTCACTTCGATCGTGCCGATCCGGGCGCCGGGGATCTTCGCCGCGACCTCGATCGCCTCGTCGACATCTTTGCAGTCGACGAGATAGAAGCCGCCGATCTGCTCCTTGGTCTCGGCGAACGGACCGTCCGAGGTCAGCACCTTGCCATCGCGCACCTGCACGGTCGTCGCGTCGGTCGTCGGGCGCAGACGCTCACCCGTCTTCAGCACCCCACGCTTGCCCATCTCATCGCCGAACTTCCCGTAGTCGGCCATCATCGCCTCGCCCTCGGCCGCGCTGGCGCCCTGGGCAGCCGTCTCGTCCTCGCAGATCAACAGGATGTATCGCATGCTTCCTCCTCGTAGAGATCGGATCACACCGACGACGAACGGCGAGTCCCCGCATCGACACCTGACAACAACATTCCCGGATTCGCGAGCTCACCGGGGGCGGCGGTGCTGGGCGACGAAGATCGCCCACGGTTCGCCATCGGGATCGTCGCGCATCGCGAACTCGTCGAGCAGATCCGTGAGTCGCCGGTTCAGCTCGGCGCGCCGGTCGGCCGACACGACCAGGGCCAGGCGCGTCGTCTCGAGCTGGGCAGTAGCGCCGGCCGCGCGCACCTCGGCGAGGAACGCCTCGAGCGCCGCCGCCCTGACTCGTGCTGCCTGCGGCAGTCCGGCGTCGACGTCGAGTCGCCACGACTTGCCGGTCGACCGGTACAGCTTCTCGACGCTGCCGCGCGCGCCGGGGCGCCGTCCGCTCGGCGCCAGAAAGCCGTTCCGCACAAGCGTTCGCACGTGATAGAGGATCGTCGCGGGGTCCTCTCCGAGCTCGGTGGCGAGCTCCTTGTTCGATCGCGGCCCGTCGTACAGCACCCGGATGATGCGCAATCGCAGTGGATGCGCGAGCGCGCGCACCTCCTCGGGAGTCGCCTTGCGTCGCCGCGACGTCACGGCTGTACGTTAGCTGACTGATTGGGTATTCTCAATCAGTGAGCAAGGCGCAGAAGCCGAGCAGCCCGCTCCGGCGGAATTCGAACTTCGCCCACCTCTGGTGGGCCGAATCCATCTCGCAGCTCGGCAGCCAGGTCAGCCTGCTCGCGCTCCCGCTCGTCGCGATCACCGTGCTTCACGCGTCGACGTTCGCGGTCGGCGCCCTCACGGCCGTAGAATTCGCGCCGTTCGTGCTGTTCGGATTGCCCGCCGGCGCGATCGTCGATCGGCTTCCTCGCCGGCCCGTCCTCATGTTCGCCGACCTCGGACGCGCGGTCGCGCTCGCGTCGGTGCCGCTCGCGTACGCCCTTGACGTGCTCAGCTATGCCCAACTGCTCGTCGTCGTGTTCACAACCGGCAGCCTGACGGTCTTCTTCGACGTCGCGTACCAGTCGATCCTGCCGGCACTCGTCGAACGCGATCAGATCGTCGACGGCAACGCGCGGCTGGAGGTGAGCCGGTCGAGCGCGCAACTCGCCGGCCCGGCCGTCGGCGGTCTGCTCGTACAGGCGATCGGCGCGGCGTCGGCGGTCACCGCTGACGCGATCAGCTTCGTCGGCTCCGCGCTGTTGATCCGAGGCATACATGCGGACGAACCACCGATCGACCCGCGCGAGGCCGGCATGTCGGGGCTGCGTTCGCTCGGGCGCGAGATCCGTGAAGGCCTGCACTACGTCCTCGGACATCGCGTGTTGCGCATGGTCGCAGGCAGCACCGCCACGTCGAACTTCTTCTCGTCGATGACCACTGCGGTGTTCCTGCTCTACGCGGTGCGGGAGCGGCACTACAGCGCCGGCCTCGTCGGAGCCGTGTTCGCGATCGGCAACGTCGGTCCGCTCGTCGCCGCCGTCACCTCGGCGCGCATCACGCGAGTGCTGAAGCTGGGTCGCGCGATCTGGCTGGGCATGCTGATCGCGCAATTGGCGACGCTGCTGTTGGGCGTCGCACCGACGCAGCACGCCTTCGCGTACTTCACCGTCGCGTGGCTGCTGTTCGGCTTCGGCGGGACCGTCTACAACATCTCGCAGGTGAGTCTGCGCCAGGCGATCACGCCGCGCCGGTTGCAAGGCCGCATGAACGCGTCGATGCGATTCATGATCTGGGGAACGATGCCCTTCGGCTCACTCGCCGGCGGCGCGCTGGGTACGTGGATCGGCCTGCGGCCGACGCTGCTCGTCGCGGGAATCGGGGGCATGGCCGCCGTGCCGTGGGTGCTGGCGCGATCGGTGCGCGAGCTGCGCGAGATCCCGGAGTTGGAGCCGATCGACTGAAGCGCGCGCCGGCCGTCGCTACAGGAGGAGTTCCGCCATCTGCACACCGTTCAACGCCGCGCCCTTGCGGAGGTTGTCGCCGGTGACCCACAGATCGATCGATCCAGGTTCGGACGGGTCCTCCCGCACGCGCCCGACGAGTACCGGGTCGATGCCGGCGGCCTCCTGCGGGGTCGGGTAACCGTCGCCGTCGTCGACGAGCAGTACACCGGGCGCGTCGCGCAACAGCTCGACGGCTTCGGCCTTGGTCATCGGACGGTCGAAGCGCACATTGGCGCTCACCGCGTGGCCGACGTATACCGGCACTCGCACACACGTGACGCTGCAGCGGATCTCGTCGTCGTGGAGGATCTTGCGCGACTCGCGCACCATCTTCCACTCCTCCGACGTGTAACCCTGCTCCGTCACCGAGCCCGCCAGCGGGATCACGTTGCCCGCGATCGGCTTCGCCCAGACCTCGCCCTGTACGAGGAATCCCGGTTGGCCGCCCGCCCGCCGCAACTCCCCCGAGCGACCGTCGAGCTTGGTCCACTGCGCGTCGAGCTCGTGCACCCCGACCTGCCCGGCGCCCGACACCGATTGGTACGTCGAAATGACCATGCGGTCGATCCGCGCGGCTCGATGCAGCGGCGCGAGCGCGGTGACGGGGATCATCGTCGTGCAGTTCGGGCACGATGCGATGCCCTTCGGCATGTCGTGCATGTCTTCGGGGTTCACCTCGGCGACGACGAGCGGGACGTCGGGATCCATACGGAATGCCGACGACTTGTCGATGACCTTCGCACCCGCCGCCGCGGCCTGCGGCGACCACTCGATCGAGAGGGGCTCGTCGACGTCGACGATCACGAGATCGAGGCCGTCGAAACAGCCGGGGCGCAGCACCTCACACGTCACGTCGCCACCGTTGAACGCGAGCTTGCGACCGGCGGAGCGCGGCGATGCGTAGACGCGCAGCTCGCTCACCGGAAACGCGCGCTCTTCGAGGGTCCGCAGCATCTCGGTGCCCACCATGCCGGTGGCACCCATCAGACCGACTCGCACGATTACTCCTTGTCCAGCCCGAACGTGGCATGCAGCGAACGCACCGCGCGCTCCACATCTTCTTCGGCGACCACGCACGAGATCCGAATCGTCGACGTACTGATCATCTCGATGTTGACGCCCTCGTTGGCAAGCGTCTCGAACATCTTGGCCGCGATGCCGGGATGGGTCTTCATGCCGGCGCCGATCAGCGACACGCGACCAATGTTCTCGTCGGTGCCGAACCCGCTCGCCTCGGTGTCAACGACGATCTTCTCCATGCACCGGGCCGCGCGCTCGACGTCGGCACGCGGCACGGTGAAAGAGATGTCGGTGTGCCCCGCGCTCGACACGTTCTGCACGATCATGTCGACGTTGATGCCCGCCTCTGCCAAATCGCGGAAGATGGTGGCCGCGATTCCGGGACGGTCGGGCACCTGCTCGATCGTCACCTTGGCCTCGGTCGTGTCGTGGGTGACGCCCGAGATGATCGCTTGCTCCATCGCTTCGATCGCGTCCATCACGGCATCCTCCTCGGTGACCCAGGTTCCCGGTGCCCAGGTGAAGCTCGACCGTACATGCACCTTCACGCGGTGATTGCGTGCGAACTCGACGGAGCGCAGTGAGAGCACACGCCCGCCCGTCGCGGCCATCTCGAGCATCTCGTC
>JAUZEM010000017.1 GCA_030839005.1 Actinomycetota bacterium
GCCTTCCTCAAAGACCCGTCCGAACCGCTCAACGGTGCGGCCTGCGCAAGCCAGAGCCCGCCGATCGACTTCATCACGTCCCTCAAGTAGAACCGCCGGTTTCGCGCTCGATGTACTGCTCGACCCAATCGGCGTTGAGTCGGTCCCTGAGACGACGATGCCGTACCTGCACCGTGCGTCCGGACGGAAGTTCGAGGCCCTGGAAGTCCAGGACCCGAAGTGTCACGCCTACCGGGTCACGGTCGAGGTCCTCGTAGGTGACTCGATGCGGTTCGGCGCCGACGACAGTGAACCAGCTCTCCCACGCCGCGTTGTGGTTGTCGATGATCCGACGCATCTCGCGGAGCCGGTCGAACTCGAAGTGCGGTTCACCTCGCGGTTCGTCTCGTTGAGCAACCCACACCTGGGTTTGTTCGGCGCGTAACCACGACACCGCCTGGGCAACGACATCACGACGTTGCAGATAGATGAACTTCAGCTGCCCAAATGCCCGGTGCAGTAGAGCGATGTCCCGTCGAGCGAGGTCGGGGTAAACCGTTCCGAGCTTGTCGACAATCTCGTCCAGAGTTCCCCACATGACCCGTGCCCCGAAGACCCCATTCTCACTCCTGCCGGCAGCGAGCACGCGCTGAAGATAGAGGGCGTACTCGAAAGTGCCGTCGGAGTCGGAGATCCCCCACCGAGCAGCCCATGACGGCTCATCCTGTTGGCGGAAGTACGACTCGGGGTTGCCGGCCACACCGGTGCACGCGAGCAATCCACAAAGGAGTGAACTTCCGGTTCTGGGCGTGGCGCAGATCAGGTATGCGTCCAAGCACCCACATTGCCCGATCGCCGCCGGCTGAAGTAGCGCGAGGCGGTAAGGCACACTGTCGGCAATGTCGACGACGATCCGGGCACCGCGTCTCGACGAGCTCGAGCGGTTGCGTGACATCGAGCGCCTCGCCGGGATCCGCTTCGCCGAGGTCGGGCTCGCTGACATCGCGGCTCACGAGCCGGAGAGCATCGACACGCTTGTCGAGTACCTGCGCGACGGCCGAGCGTGGGTGATCACAGATCACGACGCTCCCGTCGGATACGCGATTGTCGACGTCGTCGACGGGCTCGCGCACCTCGAACAGCTCAGCGTCCTACCGAATCGCGGACGAAAGGGCCTCGGCGCCGCACTCCTCGTGCACGTTTGCGACTGGGCGGCGAGTCGGCGGTTCGACGCGGTCACCCTCACTACCTTCGCCGACGTCCCTTGGAACGCGCCGTTCTACGCCAAGCACGGCTTCCGCGTAATGGACGACGCCGAGATCGGGCCCGAGCTGCGCGACCTCCGCGCGCGTGAGGCGGAACACGGGCTCGACCCGAGCCGGCGCGTCTGCATGCGCCGCGATCTCGAAGCCTGAAAGCGAACGACTCGCGCGACGGCGCTCACGCTTCCGCGTCGAAGCGTGAGCGCCGTTCGCACGGTCAGGCGGGGATCAGAGCGCGTCCTCTCCCGTCTCCCCGGTACGGATACGGACGGTTCGCGCGACTTCGGTGACCCAGATCTTCCCGTCACCGATCTTTCCGGTACGGGCCGCGTCGGCGATGACGTCGGTGATCTTTTCCGCCTGGCCGGCGTCGCACAGCACGTCGACTCTGACTTTCGGCAGGAAGTCGACGTTGTATTCCGATCCTCGGTAAACCTCGGTGTGCCCGCGTTGGCGACCGAAGCCCTGAACGTCGGCGATTGTCATGCCGGTGACGCCCGCGTCCTTCAGTGCCTCCGTCACTGCTTCGACGCGGTGCGCTTTGATGATGGCGGTGACCAGATGCATGTGATCGCCCTCCTATTCGCCGACGCTGATCGACGGAGCACCCGAACCGGTCGGAATCGAAATTCCGGGCGACTTCCCGCTCGGGATCGGCGAGTATCCCATGTAGGCGTACTCGGGGTGATACGACGGCGCACCGTGCTCGACGATGTCGAGACCCTCGAGCTCGTGCTCCGCGGATATGCGCAGCACACCGACGGCCTTGAGCGCGTACATCACGATCAAGGCGATCGCGAACGTCGCCGCGCAGATGATCAGGCTGCCGTATATCTGGAACTGCAGCTGATGGAATCCGCCTCCGTAGAACAAACCCTTGAACGACGTCGACGGGTCGGGCCCGACACTGGTCGCCGAGCCGTACTGTCCCGTGGCGAACAGCCCGAGACTCCACGTGCCCCACATACCGCAGAGTCCGTGGACGGGCCACGCACCGATCGGGTCGTCGATCCGCACGTACTCGAGCAGGTCGATACCGAGGATCACGACCACACCGGCGACCGCGCCGATGCAGATCGCACCGAACGGTGACACCCAATAACACGGACACGTGATCGCGACGAGCCCGGCAAGGAAGCCGTTGATCGAGATGCCCGTATCCCACTTATGAGCCCGTGGATACACGACGAACATGGCGACCAGGCCCGCCGCGGACGCGGCGAGCGTCGTGTTGGTCGCGACCCGGCCGATACCCTCGAAGTCCATTGCCGAGAGCGTCGACCCTGGGTTGAAGCCGTACCAACCGAACCACAGGATCACGCCACCGACGGCCGCGATCGCCATGTTGTGACCGGGTGGCATCCCTCCCCCGTCCCGCTTGAACTTGCGACCGAGCCGCGGTCCGAGGGCGATCGCACCGGCAAGGGCGATGTAGCCGCCGATCGAGTGCACGACCGTCGAACCCGCGAAGTCGTGGAACGGCGTCTTCATCGTCGCGAGCCAGCCGTCCGGACCCCACACCCAGTGACCGAGAATCGGGTAGATGAACCCGCTGACGGCGCAGCTGTAGAGCAGGTCGCCGCCGAAGGCCGTCCGTCCGACCATTGCGCCGGTCGTAACAGTGCTGCAGGTGTCGGCGAAGGCGTACTGGAACAAGAAGAACGCCAGGAACGCCACACCAGTCGACCCGTAGGTGTGCGGCGTGCCGTGCAGCAAGAAGAACTCGTGGCCGATCCACTTGTTGCCGGTGCCGAACATGAACGCGAAACCAAACGCCCAGAACAACAGTGCACACAAACAGGTGTCGGCAATGCACGAGATCATGACGTTCGACACTTCCCGCGTCCTTGCGAACCCGGCCTCCAAGAACATGAACCCGGCTTGCATGAAGAACACGAGGAACGCGGTGACGAGCACCCACGTCGTGTTCACCGGGTTCACGATGTCGTCAGGTTTGAGAGCCGGCGTCGCCTGACCGATCATCGTGGCGCCGGCTTTGGTGCTGAAATACCAAGTGACCGCCCACAGGCCGAACACGACGATGCCGAGGCCGATCATCTTTCCGCCGAAGTAGGCCCAGAACGCCTTTTGGCGCTCTGGGTCTTTGATACGCACGCGCAAGGTAGTGATCATGTAGGCGAACGTAAGGGCCTCTTGTTGCCACTCCGTACACTCTGCATGACGCGTCCTGGTCGCGCGCATGTCGGCTGTGCTACATAAACCTGACGCGATCCTGACAGCTATCGGCGACGTCGATCACGGCGCGACGCGGGCCTCACTCGTAGTGACGAATTTCGATGAGGTGCTTGTTCGGATCGAAGACGTACAGCGACGCGGCAGGTCCCCGGGCACCGTCTTCGCGGCCCGGACCGCGCATGTTGCCGACGTCGTGGAATGAATCGCCGTACGGGATGCCCGCGGCCCGGATGCGCGCGAACGTGGCGTCGAATTCGTCGCGCGGCATCGCAAAGGCAAGGTGCTGACCGCCCGTCGTTCCCCAGGGCGCGAGCTGCAACGTGAGGCCGCTGCTGACGCGGATCACCGTGAACGGGTCGGTCGTTCCTTCGTAGCCGAGCCCGAGGACGTCGGTGAAGAACTGGACGCTCGCGTCGAGGTCATTGACGGTCAAGATGAGGTGGTCGAGCTCCATCTGCATCCAACGTAGAACACGACGGCGTTACGAGTCGACGACGACCCAGCCGCGCATGCCGTATGCGAAGTGTCCGGGCAGGTGACATGCAAAGAGAAACCGGCCCGGCCGGTCGAAACGGTAGAACGTCTCGCCGACGTCGTTCGGCTTCACGGAAACCTCACCCGGCACCGGCGGATGCGTCGCTTCCTTGCCCTGCTCGTGACGCGTGTGCACACTCGCGTCGCCGACGATGAACTCGTGATGGATGGGGTCGTCGTTGTGGACCAGGAAGCGCACCACCGTGCCCGTTCGCACGCGCAACGTGGAGAACGCGAACTTGCTGTAGTGGATGCCGACGTCGACGGTGACGAGACCGGGCCCGAGCGCCGCGGGCACGCTCTGCGCGTGCGCGCCCGAGTTCATCGCGTATCCGCCCACGGACGTCCCGGCCGCGACGAGGAGTGCGAGCGCACCCCTGACCAACCACTTCACGACGCGATTCCCGCGAGGCGGCGCCGGCGCCCGACGAGCGCGGCTACACCGAAGGTGAACGTGCCGGTGATCGCCGCGGCGACGAGCGGCCAGGTCGCCCACCCGCGGTCGGGCACCGTCACTGGGCGCGCTACCGACGCGAGGACGCCGGTGTCGGCGAGCAGCGGCACCGCGTTCGTGTGATCGGAGACCGCGAGGTCGTAGCCGAGCTGCCCGGCGGGCACGTCGAGCTTCAAATACGTGAACCACATGTGCGCCGGCACCCAGGTCATGCCCTTGTCGGTCCGGAGATCGGTGAGCAGCTCGCTCGACGCGGCCTCGTTGCGCTGCAGGCTGAGTCCGCTCCCGCCGGCGAGCAGCTTCGGCTCCTGATCGGTCAGCAGGAAGACGTCGGCCGATACCACCGATGCCTTGTCGAGACCGAGGCTCAGGATGTGCAGCGGAACCCACGGCTCCGTTACCGGGATCGTCAGCATGATCGGCGTGCCGTCGCCGGAGTTCTGTCCGAGCTGCTGGGCGCGCGTCGCGTCGAACCGCGCGGCCATGAAGATCGGGCTGCGCCGGCCGTAGAAGTCGAGCATCGCCGGCGCGTCGGGCGTCAAGAGGAACCCGTGGTCGACGGCCCACTTGCCGACTTCGGCGCCTCCGCCCTTGAGGATCGTGATGTCGAGCGCATCGATCTTCGTCTGGTACAGCACCTGCGCGCTCTTGTGGAGCGAACCCGACGAGTCTGCGGCCGCGAAACGTGAATTCTCGGGCGGCGCGACTTCGCGCTCGAGGCGCTGCAGCGTCCAGCTCCCCCCGCGTTCTACTTTCGTGGGGACGCCGGGCAGCGGGACGATGGATCCCACCGACTTGCCCTGCCCGCTGAACTCGAACGAGGTGACATACCGCTCGACTCCGTTGTGGTACGCGGCGAGCGTCGTCGTGCGCGTGAGCTTGATGCTGCCGTTCTCGCCGACCAAACCACCGCAGGCGCCCGCCGGCGCGGCCATCGCGATCACGACGGCAGGCGCCGCCACGGCCAGGGCCATCCGGGACACGACGCGACCGAATCCTTGCGACATGAGACCTCCAAGAGCTTCGGAACCACAGAGTCCGACGAACCGTGGGCGCATCCGGTTCCGAGAAATTCGAAGATCCCTCGAGGGCGCTATTCCTCGGTGATTCCGTAATGCGCCACGTAAGGCGCGAACGTCGCGCGCACGTGTCCCTCGTCGAGGCCGAGATCGGCGAACGAGTAGGTGTGCACCCCGTGCTTGGCCTTGGGCTTGGCGTCGAGGTAGCCGGCGATCGCTCGATCGTGACCCGTCGGCCAGTGGTATCCGAGCTGTTCGTAGACCCGGTGCAGCATCGCGACCGGATCGGACATCAAATCGAGGAAATGGGTATCCACGATCTGATCGTTCGGCAAGGTCCCGTCGGTGCGCTGCGCGATGACCTGCTCGAGAAACAGTTGATAGGTCATCTCCATGATCGGGCCCAGCGTCAGCCGTTCGTCGCAGTCGCTGCGCATGAATCGCAGGACGGCGAGCAGGCTGACCAGCGAGGCGATGAACCGGCGCGGGTCGCGATGCGTGTGGATGACGCGCGCGTCGGGATACTCGCCGAAGAGCGCAGCCAGCGTCGAGAGATGTCCGGGCGATTTGAGCAACCACCGGCGCGGCGCCGCACCGTCGCCGTCGCCGTCGCCGTCGCGGTCGCGGTCGCCGTCGCCGTCGCTGTCGTCGTGCTGGAACGTTTGGAGCATCCGGCGATGCAGGCGGTACACGCGACCGAGGGTGTCGCGGTTCTCGAGCTGCCAGCCGGTGAAGCTCGGCGTGTCGTACTGCATGCTCCAGTAAG
>JAUZEM010000046.1 GCA_030839005.1 Actinomycetota bacterium
ATCACCGACCACGGCAACATGTACGGCGTCCTCCCGCTCTACGAAGCGGCGCGCGACGCGGGCATCAAGCCGGTGCTCGGCATGGAGGGCTACTTCACCAACACGTCGCGCTTCGATCGCCCGAAGCGTTCCGAGCACGAGATCTTCCACCTCACGATGCTCGCCGAGACGAACGAGGGCTACCGCAACCTCATCAAGGTGACGAGCGCCGCTTATCTCGACGGCTACTACTACAAACCTCGCAGCGACTGGGACCTGCTCGAGCGTCATCACGAGGGGATCAGCGCGACGACGGGCTGCCTCGGCGGCCTGGTGTCGCAGTTGATCCTGAACGATGAGCCCGAGGCCGCGCTCGAGGCGGCGGCGCGGTTCCAGAGCATCTTCGGCCGAGACCACTTCTTCGTCGAGTTGCAGGACCACGGCATCGACGACGACGCCCGCGTGATCCGCCCGCTGCTCGAGATCGCGCGCAAGCTGCGCGCCCCACTGCTCGCCACGAACGACAGCCACTACACGCGCAAAGAGGATGCAGAGGCCCACGACGCGTTGCTCTGCGTGCAGACCGGAGCGTTGCAGAGCGATCCGAAGCGGTTCAAGTTCGACGGCAACGACTTCTACATCAAGAGCGCGGCCGAGATGCGCGCGTTGTTCGCGGAGGCGCCCGACGCGTGTGACAACACGCTGTTGATCGCCGAGCGTGCCGACGTGGAGCTGGAGTTCGGGCAGGCGGTCTTGCCCGCGTTTCCCGTCCCGGATGGCCATGACGAGAACTCGTACCTGCGCGAGCTCACGATGCAGGGCGCCAAGGATCGCTACGGACCGACTCCCGCACTGCACGTGATCGAGCGGATCGAGCACGAGCTGGACGTCATCAAGTCGATGGGCTTCCCGGCATATTTCCTGGTCGTCTGGGATCTCGTGCGCTATGCCAAGTCACGGGGGATCCGGGTCGGGCCCGGGCGGGGGAGTGCCGCCGGGTCGTGCGTTGCGTACTGCCTGCGCATCGTCGACAGCGATCCGATCAAGTACGACCTCCTGTTCGAGCGGTTCCTCAACCCCGGGCGCAAGCAGATGCCCGACATCGACATGGACTTCGACTCCCGCTACCGCGGCGAGATGATCCGGTATGCCGCGCAGCGCTACGGCCACGATCACGTCGCGCAGATCATCACGTTCTCAACCATCAAGGCGCGGGCCGCGGTCCGAGATGCCGCGCGGGTGCTCGGCTATCCGTATGCCGTCGGCGACAAGATCGCCAAGCTGATGCCGCAGCTCATCATGGGCCGCGACACGCCGCTGCACGCGTGCCTGCAGCCGAACGACCGCTTCGCCGACGGCTACAAGATGGCGGGCGACCTGCGCCAGCTCTACGACATGGATGCCGACGCCAAGCGCGTGATCGACGTCGCGAAGGGCCTCGAGGGGTTACGCCGCCAGGACGGCATCCACGCCGCCGCCGTCGTCATCACGCGCGAGCCGCTCACCGAATACTTGCCGATCCAGCGCAAGCCCGAGCCGGGAACGCCGCTCGAAGAGGCACCGATGGTGACGCAGTACGAGATGCACGGCGTCGAAGACCTCGGCCTGTTGAAGATGGACTTCCTCGGCCTGCGCAACCTCGACGTCATCGAGATCGGGCTCGACCTCATCGAGCGCACCACCGGAACCCGCCCCGACATCGACGCGATCCCGCTCGACGACCCGAAGACGTTCGAGCTTTTGCGTCGGGCCGACACGATCGGGGTGTTCCAGCTCGAAGGCGGACCGTGTCGTTCGCTGCTCCGCTCCCTCGCGCCGACAACTTTCGAAGACGTCTCGGCCGTGATCGCGCTCTATCGCCCCGGCCCGATGGCGCAGAACTGGCACACCGAGTACGCGGAGCGCAAGAACCAGCGCAAGCCCGTGGTGTTCGACCACCCCGATCTGGAGGAGATCCTCGGACCGACCTTCGGCCTGATGATCTACCAGGAACAGCTGATGCGCGTGTCGCAGAAGCTCGCGGGCTATTCGCTCGAGGAGGCCGACAACCTCCGCAAGGCCACCGGCAAGAAGATCCGCGCGCTCATCGTCAAGGAGCGCACCAAGTTCGTCGCCGGCTGTGTGACCAACGGCCACTCCGAGAAGTTTGCGAACGACTACTTCGAGAAGATCGAGCCCTTCGCCGACTACTCGTTCAACAAGTCGCACAGTGTCGGGTACGGCCTCATCACGTACCAGACCGCGTGGCTCAAGGCGAACCATCCGGTCCCGTATCTCGCGGCGCTGCTCACGAGCGTGAAGACGAACCTCGACAAGGCCGCGGTCTATCTCGGCGAGTGCCGCCAGCTCGAGATCCCCGTGCTCGTACCCGACGTGAACGCGTCGTTCAGCGACTTCTCTTGCGAAGGACACGCGATCCGCTTCGGACTGTCGGCGGTCCGCAACGTCGGCGAGGGTGTTTCGGCGCAGCTGATCGAAGAGCGTGAGCGCGGCGGTCCGTTCGCCGACTTCCACGATTTCTGCGATCGGGTCGATCCGGCGGTGCTCAACAAGCGCACGATCGAGTCGCTGGTCAACGGCGGCGCGTTCGACTCGCTCGATCATCCCCGCAAGGGTCTGCTGAACGTGTTCGAGGCAATCGTCGATGCCGGGCTGCGCCGCCGTCGCGAGCGCGACGCCGGGACGATGAGCCTTTTCGACATGGGCGGCGCCGCCGATGAATCGCCGGTGTTCGACGATCGCCTCGCCATACCCGATGTCGAGTTCGACAAGGGCGAGCGCCTGCGAGCCGAGAAGGACATGCTCGGTCTCTACGTGAGCGATCACCCCCTCATGGGCGTCGAGCACGCGCTGCGGCGGCTGGTCGAGTGTTCGATCGCCGACCTCAGCGACCTCGATGACGGCGTAATGCGCACGGTCGCAGGCGTCGTCACCGCGTTCCAGCGGAAGTACACGAAGCGCGGCGACCTCATGGCGACGTTCGTGCTCGAAGATCTCGCTGCCGCGATCGAGGTGATGGTCTTCCCCAAGACGATGCTCACGCACGGTGAATTGCTCGCGGCCGACGCGATCGTGACCGTGCGCGGGCGTATCGACGGACGCGACGACACGCCGAAACTCATGGCGGTCGACATCACTCGTCCCGAGGTGCATGCCGATGCCGGTCGCCCCGTCCGGCTGCGGATCAAGGCCGGCGCGTTGACCGACGATCGTGTGCAACGACTGCGTGCGATCCTTTCCGCGAATCCGGGCGTCAACCCGGTGCTCCTCACGCTCATCGGCCCCGACAAGGAGACCGACCTGCGCCTCGGTAACGAGTTCCGCTGCGACGCCCGCAACGGTCTCTTCGCCGAGTTGCGCATCCTCTTCGGTGCCGACTGCATCGGGAGCGACAGCG
>JAUZEM010000134.1 GCA_030839005.1 Actinomycetota bacterium
GATTTCCGCCGATCCTCGGGACCAGTACGACCTGTCGTTCCGCGAGCAATGGGGTGACGGGGCCCCACAGCTGCCCGCCACGGACGACGCGATCGAGGCGCTCCTCGAGCTTTCTCCCTACCCGGCCGACCACGTGGTGTGCGTGCTGCCACCCCGCAACGGGGTCGCGACCGCTGAGCTCGTCGCGGTCAACGCCGCGCTCGCCGGCGTCGCGCCGGAGGCGTTCGGCGTGGTTCTCGCCGCGCTCGAGGCGCTCTCGGAACCCGAGTGGAACGCCTTCGGGCTCACGACGACGACTTCCAGCGTCTGCCCGATGCTCATCGTGAACGGGCCGTGCCGCGACGAGCTCGGCATCGACTACCGCGCGAGTTGCATGGGCGGCGCCGGGGGACGGGGCTCGATGACGATCGGGCGCGCGGTCGCGTTGTGCCTGCGCAACATCGGCGGCCAGCGGGCCGGGGATACGACGAAGTCCGTGTTCGGGCAGCCGGCGCGGTTCGGATTCTGCATCGGTGAGTGGGAGGAGCGGTCACCGTGGCCGTCGCTCGCAGAACGACGCGGCTTCTCGGCCGGCGACGACGTCGTGACCGTCCACGGTGGGAAGGGAACGTTCCCGATGGCCGACATCCACAACGACGACCCGCGCGATCTGCTCTACCTCATCGCCAAGAGCCTCGCGTACCCGCTCGCGAACATGTTCCTCGGCAATGTCGAGAACGGCGAGGTGGTCGTCGCGTTCAACCCGATGTGGGCCGAGCGTTTCGGCTCCGCGTTCCCCGATGTCGACGACCTCGCCGCGTATCTCCGCGAGAACGCGTGGCAGCCCATCGAGCTCTGGCCGGCGGCGAACGGTACGTTGCTTCGCGAACGAGGTCGCGTCGACAGTCACGGTCGCGTGCACCTCGTCGAGCGTCCCGACCAGATCGTCCCGATCGTGTGCGGCGGCCTCGGCAGCCTGCACGCGATCGGACTGCCGAGCTTCGGAGAGAGCACGATGCAGAGCAAGCCCGTCGTGCGCGTGGCGTGACGATGGATTCCGCCGTCGTCGTTGCCGCGATCGACGAGCTGGCCGGATTCCTCCGTGCCGACGGCGCCGATCTCTTGGTTCGGGAGGCGAACCCGAAGATCGCCCGGGTCCATCTCGCACTCGTCCTCGACGGCGTCACCTGCGCCGACTGCATCCTCCCGCCCGACGAGCTGCGGGCCACGATTGCCGACGCCCTCCAACGGCGGATCGCGGAGGAGTTCGAGCTGGTGCTCGACGACCCACGCCGGGAACAATGACGGGGCGGCTGACACCGACGCGCCGATTGACACCGACGAGCGACGCTGCCGACCCACTTCCGAGTTGGAGCGCGCTCGTCAACGTGTACCAATCGGTGCTCCACGATGTCGTCGCCGCGCTCGATCAGCAGGCCGGCATCGACTCGGGCGTGTTCTCCGCGCTTGCCTACCTCGAACGCGCCGGGCCGCCGCACCGGATGCCGATGAGCGAGCTGCAGCGCTCGATGCACCCGCGGTACAGCCAGCCTGGGTTCAGCCGGCTCGTCCAACGGATGGAGGCCGACGGGTTCGTCGAGCGCCGCGTCGATCGCTCCGACCGCCGGGCGACGATCATCGCGACGACGCGGGCCGGCCGCAGACAGTTCCGCCGGGCCAACTCCATCTACATCGCGACGCTTCGCACGTCCTTCGGTCGCCATCTCCGCGCGAGCGAACATGCATGTCTCGCCGCCATGCTCGGGCGGGTCACCACCCGCCGCGGCGCCCGCGCGCGCGTCGCAACCGAATCGCGCCAAAAAGCGGACACAAGATGACCGGTTCCGGGGGAAAGAATGCCGCGCGGCGGCGGTCACAACCTGCCACCGTTCGACCGACACGAGGAGCACGGATCATGGACTGGAAGCTCGAGCTGGTGGCGATCCCCGTTTCGGACGTCGACCGGGCCAAGGCCTTCTACACCGAGAAGGTCGGGTTCAACGCCGATCATGACCACCGGGTCAGCGCCGAGATGCGATTCGTGCAGCTGACACCGCCCGGGTCGGCGTGCTCGATCTCCTTCGGAGAGGGAATCACGGACGCCGTACCCGGCTCGGTGCAGGGCCTCCAGCTCGTCGTCTCCGACATCAGCGTCGCCCATGCGTCGCTGAGCGAGCGCGGCGTGCAGGTCAGCGAGGTCCAAGAGTTCCCGTGGGGTTCGTTCGTCTTCTTCAGTGACCCCGACGGAAATCGCTGGGCGGTACAGCAGATCCCAGCCCGCGGTTGACCTCTGAACTGGCTGCACTTTGCGGCGAATGCGTCCTTAAGCGACGACCGGCCCTTCAGCGACGGCGTGGTTCGTCCGATCTCTCCTCGGAAGACGGCCGAGGAGGAAGACGTGAGGAAGCTGCTGCGCCGCGTCAGCCTTCTCACGCGCTTCGGCCTGATCAGCCTGGCGCTGGTCGCACTGTTGGGTGTCGTCGTCGGCGAGGTCTTGCGGGGTGCGCTACGGGATCGGACCCTCGGGGACGCGATTCGCACTGCGCAGGTCGCGGCCAACATCGGTGTTCGGCCGGTTCTCCGCCCGAGCGATCTCGCGCACGTCTTCCGGCCACTGCCCGACGCGAGGCGCGCGCAGCTCGACGCCGCGCTCCTGGACAGCTTGTCGAGGAACAACATCGTTCGACTCAAGATCTGGAACTCCCAGCACTTTGTCGTGTGGTCCGACAACAAGCGACTGCTGCAGCGATGGTTTCCCGGCGATGACGAGCTGAACGCGAGCCTCACGGGACTCGTCTCCGCGGACGTCACGAACCTGCAGTCGCCGGAGGAGCTCGACGACCGATCACATCAGCGCCTGTTGTCGGTCTACGTTCCGCTGGGCGTCGATCGTGACGGTCACTTCACTGACGGCGAGAACGGCAAGATCATCGGCGCATTCGAGATCTATCTGCCGTACCAACCGATCGCGCACGCGATCGATCACGACACGCGGCGCCTCTATCTCACGCTCGCGATCGGCCTCGCGCTGCTGTATCTCGCGGTGTTCCGAATCGTGGCGCGTGCATCCCGTGACTTGCGTCGCCAAGTGGAGACCAACCGTCACCAGGCGCTGTACGACATGCTCACGGACCTTCCGAACCGGGTGCTGTTCACAGATCGGCTGGAACAAGTTGCGACGCAAGCACACCGCAATGGGACGATCGCGGCTGCACTGCTTCTCGACCTCGATCGCTTCAAGGAGATCAACGACGCGCTCGGACACGAGTCGGGCGATCAGCTCTTGTGCCAGCTCGGCGCGCGCATCTCGAAGCGACTGCGGGCCCAGGACACAGTGGCGCGTCTGGGCGGAGACGAGTTCGGCGTCGTGCTTCCCGGCCTCGGTCATCCCCAAGACGCCGTCGCCGTCGCCGAGGACATCGCGGCCGCGCTCGAGGAGCCTTTCGACGTCGGCCACATCGAGGTCGACGTGCGCGCCAGCATCGGCGTCGCGTGCACCGACGAAGGCGAGGATGCGGCGACGCTGTTGCGTCACGCCGACGTCGCGATGTACGTCGCCAAACGTTCGCATTCGGGCATCGAGCTGTACTCGAAGGAGCACGACCTCTTCAGCGCCGAGCGGCTCGCACTCGCGTCCGAGGTCCGACGCGCGATCGAGCAACGCGAGCTCGTCTTGCACTACCAGCCGAAGATCGACCTCCGCACCGGCCGCGCCGACTCCGTCGAGGCGCTCGTGCGATGGCAACATCCGGCACGGGGACTGCTCGGGCCCAGCGAGTTCCTGCCGGTCGTCGAGTCGACCCACCTCATCAAGCCACTGACGATCTACGTCCTAGACGAGGCGCTGCGACAGGCGCGCGCGTGGGCCGGCGAGGGAGAGCGCGTCGCGGTCTCGGTCAACCTGGCCGCGGCGTGCGCCGGCGACCTGCGACTGCCCGTACAGGTTGCCGAGCTGCTCGCTCGACACGATGTCGAGCCCGAGCTGCTCGAGATCGAGCTCACCGAAACGGCGGTGCTCGACAATCCAACCCGCGCCAAGAAAGTCTTGGAGGCGCTCGCAGCGATCGGGGTGCGTCTGAGTGTCGACGACTTCGGTACCGGCTACGCGTCGATCGCCTACCTCACCGGCCTTCCGATCCGCACGCTGAAGATCGATCAGTCCTTCATCTTCGATCTCGCGGCATCGGGGAACCTCGCGGTCACCCGCTATTCCATCGAACTGGCCCGCACATTGGGGCTCACCACAATTGCCGAAGGCGTGGAAGACGAGACGACCCTCCGGATACTCGAGGAGCTCGGTTGCGACGAAGCGCAAGGCTTCTTCTTCGCTCGAGCGTTGCCCGCCGACGAGTGCATCGCGTGGATCCGGGCCCGAAATCACACCGAGGTCCGGCGATGAGCATCCGAAACATTGCCGCGCTGGGCGCGACGCTGCTTCTCGTGGCCGGTCTGGCCGCGTGCGGGTCGAGCTCGCATGCCGCTCCTACACCGGTCACCGTATACAACGTCTCCGCCGACCCCGGCCAGAACCTTCCCGCGACGGACGCGAAGCACCGTGTCGTCCTCACGACCGCGACACTCCGATCGACGCTCGACTCGCTGCTCTCGAAGCACGTCACCCTTGTCGCGGTGCTCATGCATCAGGTCGGTGAAGGAGACGCCAGTCCCACCGAGCACATCAGCGCGCTCGCGGCGAACTCCCAAGCCTTGACCGACGTTATTGCGCGGGTCTACGGGCGCGACGGCGCGCGGGCATTTGCCCAGCTCTGGGAGCAACACACGCAGTTCTTCGTCGACTACGCACAGGCAGATCACGTCCACAGCAATGCCGCGAAACATCTCGCCCAAGAGCAACTCCTCGACTATCAGAACGACTTCGCCAGCTTCGTCACCACCGCGACGGCGAGCGGCGCGTCTCTCACCGCGGTGACCGGACTTCTCCACGCCCACGTGCACGACCTCACCAGCTATATCGATGCGGACGTGGCCGGAAACGACACCGAGGCGCGCCAGATCCTCGTCCACGCTGTCGACACCATGCACGTCATCGCGAAGACGGTCTCCGATGCGGTCGCGGCCCAGCATCTCCGGACTGTCGCACCATAGTCGGGCGAACGGTCAGGTACTCGCGCTACAGGGTCCACGCCGAACACCGCCGGTAGCGCGACTTCGGTACGCGGTCGGGGTCTCGCCGGTCAGGCGCCGGAACGCGCGCGTGAACGCGCTGACGCTGTCGAATCCGACGGCGGTCGCGACGTCGAGGACGGTCTGACCCGGCTCGGTGAGCAGCGCCATCGCGCGCAAGAGGCGACTTTGCAGCAAGTACTCGCGCCACGTCATGCCGATCGCCGCGAACTTCCGACGCAGGCTTCGCTCGGAGACCCCGACGGCCGCGCCGACCCCACCGACCGTGACATCCGCGAGATGACATTCGGCGTATTCCATGGCCGCGCGAAGCACGCGGTCGGTAGTAGTGGGCAAACAAAGCGGCGCTTCGTGCTCGAGCCACTCGGGAACGAGCAGTGCGAACGCGTCGAAGAACGCATCCGCGACCTGATCGTTCGACGAACGGCTGATCGACCATCGTGACGCGAAGATCGTCATCTCGCGGAGCAACGGCGTAGCGGCAAGGACGCGTACGCGATCGTCGGCCCGCGGCACCATGGTGGGGTCGAAGAACACCGCGATCGACCGCACGCGTTTGAGCGTCGTGCAGTGCGACAAGCCCGCGGGGATCCACACCGCCTGTTGCGGTGGCAGGAGGTGATGCGTGGCCGACGTCTCCACCTCCGCGATCCCCTCGAAGGCGTATTCGATCTGGTGCATGTCGTGCGAGTGCCAGCCCGTGACGACATCGTCGCCCTCGTAGGAGAAGGTCCCGGCCCGAACCGGTGCGCCCGCCCGCATGTCGACCATCGTCGCCGTGGCCGCTTCGGGCAGATCTCTGGCCGATCGCGCAGAGACGGTCACACGCCAAAATGTAACCGTCTCCTCATGACCACGCACGAGCACAACGACCCTGAGCACAACGACCCTGAGCACAACGACTCTGAGCACAACGAGCCTGAGCACAATGAGGTCGTCCGACAGTCGTTCACGCAACAAGTCGGACTGTTCACCGGGGACGACTCGCCGTTCGCGCGTCGGCTCGGCTCGCCGCTCGCCTGGATCGAGCCTCTGGACGTCGACATGATCGTGCTCGACGTGGCGTGCGGCGCGGGCCACGTCGCCGAGCAGGCCGCGCCTCACGTCCGTCAAGTCGTCGGTATCGACCTCACTCCGGCCCTGTTGCGCGCCGGCGCGCGGCGGCTCCGTGAAAGCGGACTTCACAACGTCCTCCTCCAACGCGGCGACGCGACCGCTCTCCCCTTCGTCGACGCGTCGTTCGATCTGGTCGTGTGCCGCAGCTCCCTGCATCACGTTCCGCACCCGGAGACGGTGGTGGCCGAGATGGCGCGCGTGTGCCGGCCGGGCGGACGAGTCGTCGTCTCGGACATGACGGCACCGAAGGCCGCGATCCGTGACGCATTCGACGAGCTCCACCGCCGCATCGATCCGTCGCATGTTCGCACACTCCTCGAGGGCGAGGTCGCCGAGCTCCTGCGTACCGTCGGTCCGATCACCTACGGCGACACTTCGTCGACGGCGTTGCCCATCGACGTCATCTTGACCGGCGCGTCCGATCGGGACGGCACGATGAAGGCGCTTCACGACGATCTCGGCATCAACGCGACGGGCTTCGATCCGGCGCAAGAGGGCGACCGGATTGTGGTCACATTCACCGGCGCCGTTGTCCACGCAACCCGCGCGGGCTCGTCCTAGGTCGACATGTGCGCCGCGTGCTGATCGCGCAGGATCGAGAGGGCGACGGTGCCCATGGCCAGGGCCCCGACGATCTCGATGATGACAACCGACCACGAAAGGGCGGTAACACCGGTGTTGTGCGCGCCGGGGAAGGCGTCACTGAACGCACTCCAACGGGGCAAGAGATGCACCGCGGCGACGCCGAGCCCGACGGGAATGCCGGTCAGCGCGGCCAGCATCGGACCGAAGCGGTGCCCCACGACGACCATTACCGCCGCCGCGACCCCGAGTGCGGTCGAGAGGTTGCCCGCCCATTGCACCTGGGGCGTCACGACGTCGAGGCCGCGCCGCAAGTGGTCGGCGGTGTGTAGTGCCAAACCGAGTGCGTAGAACAGCGCGCAATACTTCAGCCACCGGTGCTCGTCGGCCACGGAGATCTCCGATCGTCGCTGGTCAGGGTCCTAGATAGATCGCTCTAGCTGTTACGGTATTCCTCCATGGACCCGAACCTCAAACCGGGGAACACCAAAATGCGGATCCTCGACGCGACCGCCGAACTGTTCATGCGCTACGGCTACACGGGCACCGGACTCAAGCAGATCGTTGCCGACGCCAACGCGCCGTTCGGTTCGCTGTATCACCACTTCCCCGGAGGCAAGCAAGAGCTCGGCGTCGAGGTGATCCACAGGTCCGGCGCGATGTACCTCGAACTGGTGACCGCGGTCTTCGACGCCGCGCCCGACATCGTCTCCGGTGTGCACGATTGCTTCGACGGCGCGGCCGAGGTGCTGCGCGCCACCGACTACGCCGACGCGTGTCCGATCGAGACGGTCGCACTGGAGGTTGCGAGCACCAACGAGCCGCTGCGCCAAGCGACCGCAGAAGTGTTCGAGAGTTGGATCGAAGGCGCGGCCGAAAGGTTCCGTACCGCGGGAATCGGCGATCGGACCGCGCGCGAGCTCTCGATTTCGCTCATCGCGCTGCTCGAAGGCGCGTTCGTGCTTTGTCGCGCGACGCGCACGACCGAGGCGCTCGGCGCAGCCGGAAAGACCGCAGCCGCGGCAGTCGAGGCCGCACTGCGCCACGTCGCGCCTGAGTCGGCTCAGCCCTGAGCCGACCGAACTCATTGCCTTTCCCGACCCGGTATATTGCCGCGTAATCATGTAACTGTCGGGAGCATCATGGTTGACACCCTCTCCGAACCGTCCTCGCCGGGAAGCTCGGCGCTCGACTCCTATTCCCAGGTCGTGACGTCCGTCGCGGCGGAGCTGAACCCACGTGTCGCGGCCCTTCAAGTTTCCCGCCGAGGCCGCGACGGTAACTTCCAGGCCGGAGCCGGCTCGGCGGTGGTCTTCACCAACGACGGCTTCCTGCTCACGAACGCCCACGTGGTCGGTCGCGCCGACGCAGGGAAGGCTTCCTTCGCGGACGGAACGGAAACGCCGTTTCACGTGGTCGGTGCCGATCCGCTCTCCGACCTCGCCGTGGTGCGCGCCGATGGTCACACTCCACCGCCGGCTCGGCTCGGCGAAGCGTCGAACCTGAAGGTGGGTCAACTCGTCGTCGCCGTCGGCAACCCGCTCGGTCTTGCCGGCACGGTGACGGCAGGAGTTGTCAGCGCGCTGGGAAGGTCACTCCCCGCGAGAGCCGGCAGCAGCGTCCGCGTGATCGACGATGTCATACAGACCGACGCGGCGTTGAATCCCGGGAACTCGGGAGGAGCACTGGCGATCGCGACCGGCGAGGTGGTCGGCATCAACACTGCGGTCGCCGGCATGGGCGTCGGCCTCGCGATCCCGATCAATGCAACCACCCGGCAGATCATCGCCACCCTTCTCGCCGACGGCCGTGTCCGGCGCGCCTACCTCGGCGTGGCCGGCACGCCGGCGCCGCTGCCTCCGAATCTGGCGGAACAGCGCGACCAGCGCGTCGGCCTGCGCATCGTCGAGGTGGTGCCGGACGGGCCGGCGGCCCGCTCGGGACTGCGCGCCGGCGACCTGCTCGTGAGCGCCGGGGGCGAGGTGGTAACGAGTGCCCAGGTGCTGCAACGCCTCATGCTCGCCGACGCGATCGGGAGACCGTTGACGCTTACCGCGTTGCGCTCCGACGTGTTGATCGACCTCACGGCGACACCGGTCGAGCTCGCGGCATGACGGCGGCGCCTCCGAGCCGAACAGAATCACGCCGGTGAGCCAGACGTGTACCCACCTCGACCAGGTCGTCGAGGTCGAGCCGAGCAGCGACGGATGCGAAGACTGCCTGCGAATCGGCGGTCGATGGGTGCACCTGCGCATCTGTATGTCGTGCGGCCACGTCGGCTGCTGCGACAACTCGCCGAATCGCCACGCGACCGCGCACTTCCATTCGCAACGCCATCCGATCATCCAGTCGTACGAACCGGGCGAAGACTGGTGGTACTGCTACGAGGACGATCTCGCGTTCGACGTCGACGGCGCACCATCGTTCGCTCACCCCACGTAAGAAGCAGCGAGGTAATGTCGCGAGTCGCAGCGCGACATTTCGCGGGTGTAGCTCAATGGCAGAGCCCCAGCCTTCCAAGCTGGCCATGCCGGTTCGATCCCGGTCACCCGCTCTCTCAAATGGCTTACGGCAGCGGTCGGAGGACACTCTCGATGTGCACGACACCGTCGTACACGTCGTCGACCGCGCGCTGGGTTGCAGGCGTCGCCGCGATCACGCGCGCAACGACAGTGTCGGCCGCATCGTCCGGGCCAACGGTAATGATCTGCAACCCGAGCTTCTGGCCCGCGACGCCGGAGAGCTCGTCGCGGACTTTTTCGAGCTCGCTGTACGCGTGCGGGCGCTGCAGTACGCAGAGTGGGCCGCCCCAGAGCGCGGCGAGCTGGAGGCGGTGCGCGTCGACGCCGCCAGTGAACGCGACGTTGATGATCCCGAAGCCGGTGACCGCGCTCTTCGTCGGCGACTTCGAGTCGATCCACATGCCGGCGTAGTCGGCCGACGATTCTGCGGCGCTCCGAAAGGCGTTGAAGTCGTCGATACTGCGGACCCGCGCCGGATTTGTGATGCGCCATCCGCCGGCCGGAGTGGGGCACGGCGTCGCGAAGTCGGGCCGCGGCCGTGCCGATGGCTCGCGATACGCCGTCGGCGGTTCGGTGAGCGTGAACGCGACGCCGTCGTACGTGCCGACGAGGTGGTACTTGCCGTACGTCGCGCCCTCGGCATGCTGCGGATCGGGTGCCTTCGACCAGTCCCAGCCGACGACCGGAGGCCCGGAGCACCCTGGGACGGAGGACGGCGTCACGACCGTGGCGACCGGGTAGACGCACAGCTCGGGGCCGTGGTGCGCGTCCTCCAGCACCATCGCGTCGACCTCGTAGTGCTGTTGCGCGGTCGTGCCGACGGGGAGCGGCGGCCGCTCCACGACGAGGTACTCGCCCGCGTCGGGCACGGCCAACACGTGCGGCGCGCCCGACAGGTCACTCGCGGCGAAGTACGTCACGTGCGCGGCGTCGCGAACGAGGAAGAGCACGTTGCCGTCCGGCGACCAGCCGGGCGTAATAGGTCCCTTCCACGCATCGAGTCGCCGCTCGGTGCGGGCGCCGGTCGCGAGGTCGACGACGGCGACCACCGCGGGCCCGCTGCCCGTGGGCGCAGCGAGACCAAACCGACTCGCCTCCTCGGGCGTCAGTGGAGGTCGGGCCAAGACCGCGAGGTGCGCGCCGTCGGGCGAGAACGTGACCCGCGCGTCGGGCAGGGCTGAGTTCTGCCACACCATCCCGCGGGGCGGCGTGAGCACGCGTTCCGAGCCCGAGCGAAGGTCGGTGGCGTGCAGCGCGCAGCCCTTCAGCCCGCAGTCCCCGACCGTCCACACAACGAACGTGTCCGAAGCGGCGACTGCGGACGCGCCCGTGGCGAAGCGGTGCAACACGCGGCCGGTCGTGGGGACCCAGACCTCGAGCACCGGTGGTGCCGAGGACGAAGCGCCGGGCCGGTAGGTGAGCAGCCCCCCGCGCACCGCGGCGATCGGTGTGCGGCGGTCGGGAAGCGCGTACTCCGGCGACGTCGAGTGACCTTCGAGGTCGACTTCCTGCACGGTGCGGCGGGTGCCGTATTCGACCCCGTGCAGACGCTGGTCGGGCGTCGCGTTGTCGGTCGTGAGCCATACGCGACTGGCGTCGACCGACGCGAACGCATACGACGCCGGACCAAGCCTTACCTGCCGGTCGAGTGTCGAGGGCACCGCGTACGCGGTGCCGATCGCAGGCGCGTACGCGCCCGTTTGCGAGTCGAGCACGACGACGAAAGAGCGTCCGCGCACGATGTACGGGTAGAGGGAGCTCTGCGCGGTTGGCAGCGGCAGCGGCGCGCGGCGGGCGGCGCCGGTCAGCGGGTCGGTGACCACGACGTGGTCGAGGGGTCCCCCCATCCCCCCGGTGCCGCCTCCTGGCGACACGAGCAGCACCGGCGCGAGTGACGACTCCAGCGAGCCCGTCTGCTGCTTCGGCCCTTCGGTGACGTGCACCTTTTGCTCGGGACGCGATCGCGAGGAGCGCAGCGCCAGCGTCGCCACGGTCGCACCGACGGCGACGACGGCCAGCACGGCCGCGGCACCGGCGACACGCTGTCGCCGGCGATGCGCGCGTCGGCGCGCGACGATCGCGTCGACGTCGAGCGGCGAGACCGCGCCCTCGACGAGGTCGTGCAGCATCGACGGCAGGTCAGGCATCGTCGGTCACCTCCAGCGCCGCGCGCAGCTTCGCGAGCGCGCGCTCGACGTGCGTCTGCACAGTGGAAATGGTCACGTCCAGCAGCTCGGCGACCTCGCGCAACGTCCACGAGTAGCCGTGGACAAGGACGGCCGCGACGCGCTGGTGTTCGGAGAGCTCGTCGAGGGCCGCGGCCAGGCCCGGCTCGACGAGTAGGTCGGCGGCTCGGCCGGCCGGCGGGTCCCACGAGATCGCGACGGGTGGCCGCTTGCGTGGGCGCGTCCGCGACTGGCCGACGCGGTACAGGTAGCCGAGCGGGTTCTCCATCTTGGCGATTCGCCTCCAATGCTCCCAGGCGTAGCCCAGCGCCTCGGCCGCCGCCTCGTCGCCTCGCTCGCGTCCGTACGCGGCCACGAAGGCGCGGTGCAGCCTCGCAGCAGCGATCCCGGCGAACGATTCGAACGATTCGAACGACCCTTCCTGCGGCTCCGTCGTGTTTCCTTCCCTCGCAAGAGAAACCATCTCGCGCACAGCCGTTACGACAACCCGTCGACATTTTCTCCCGCTGACGGACAACCGCCGTACAGCCGCGGCCCGTTGGGCTCGCTGCTGTGGTGCTCGCGGCTCCGGTGTGTTAGGAACGATTGCTTTTGGGTCGTGCGGAGGGGGCCGTCATGCCGCGCATCGCAATGGCGCGCATCGCAATGACCATGGCTTTGGTGGCGGCCGGGTTGGTGTACGCGGTCGCTCCGGCGGGCGCCGTCGCTCACCATCTGGGCGCGCGTGCGGTTCGGCCCACGATCTCGGCGGGCGAGCTGTATTCGTGTGCGATGTTGGCGAACGGGTGGGCCAAATGCTGGGGCGACAACAGCAATGGCCAGTTGGGGAACGGCAGCCTGACGAGCTCGTCGACACCGGTCGTGGTGAGCGGACTCACCAACGCAGGCGCGATCTCGGCGGGCGAGCTGCATTCGTGCGCGCTGTTGGCGAACGGGTCGGCGAAATGCTGGGGCTCCAATATCGACGGTCAGTTGGGGAACGGCACCCTGACCAACTCGTCGACACCGGTGACGGTGAGCAGCCTGACGGCGATCGCGATCTCGTCGGGCCGCAGGCATTCATGCGCATTGCTGTTGAACGGGACCGCCAAATGCTGGGGCAACAACGCCTACGGCCAGCTGGGGAACGGCACCACCAACAACGCGTCGACGCCGGTCGTCGTGACCGGGCTCACCAACGCCGTTGCGATCGCGGCGGGCAGCTACCACTCATGCGCGGTGATGACAAACGGGACCGCAAAATGCTGGGGATTGAATGCGAGCGGCGAGTTGGGAGACGGCACGAACACCACGTCGTCGACACCGGTCTCAGTGAGCGGCCTGGTCAACGCGGGCGCGATCTCGGCGGGCAACGGCCATTCATGTGCGCTGTTGGCGAACGGGACTGCCAAATGCTGGGGCGACAACAACGACGGCCAGTTGGGGAACGGAACCACGACCGACGCGTCGACTCCGGTGTTGGTGAGCGGGTTGTCCGGCGCGGTCGTGATCTCCGCGAACAACGTCCACACATGCGCCGTGTTGGCGAACGGAACCGCCGAGTGTTGGGGAGCCAACGACAGCGGTGAACTGGGGAACGGGATGACGGCGAACTCGTCGGTGCCGGTGGTGGTGAGCGGGTTGTCCGGCGCGGTCGCGATCTCGGCGGGAGGAGGCCATTCGTGTGCGTTGTCGGCGAACGGGACGGCGAAATGCTGGGGCGGCAACGGCGAAGGCCAGTTGGGCACCGGGACCACGACGGACTCATCGACACCGTTGGCTGTGAGCAACCTGTCATCGGGTAGCAAGGCGGTCGCGATCTCGGCCAACAATGCCCATTCGTGTGCGCTGTTGGCGAACGGGATCGCCAAATGCTGGGGTTACAACGCCAACGGTCAGTTGGGGAACGGCACTACGACCGACTCCTATACCCCGGTCGTGGTGAGCGGCCTCTTCAACGCGACCGCCATCTCGGCGGGCAATCAGCATTCGTGTGCGGTGTTGGCGGACGGGACCGCCAAGTGTTGGGGCCTCAACAACCGGGGCCAGTTGGGCAATCACACATCGACGAACTCGTCGACGCCGGTCGTGGTGAACGGCCTCACCAACGCGGTCGCGATCACCGCGGGCGCGCAGCATTCATGTGCGTTGTTGGCGGACGGGACCGCGAGATGCTGGGGCTACAACGCCGTTGGTGAGCTGGGGAACCCCGACGTATACGGCTCGGACGTGCCGGTCGTGGTGCACAGCCTCACCAACGCGGTTGCGATTACCGCGACCTGGGATCATTCGTGCGCGTTGTTGGCGAACGGCACGGCCAAATGCTGGGGCAACAACGCCGACGGGGAGTTGGGGAACGGCACCAGCGGCAGCAGCACAAACGCGTCGACGCCGGTCGTAGTGAGCGGACTGTTCAACGCGGTCAGGATCTCGGCCGGCGTCGCCGATTCGTGTGCGGTGTTGGCGAACGGGTGGGCCAAATGCTGGGGCTACAACGCCAACGGCGAGTTGGGGAACGGCACCCTGACCGACTCGTCGACACCGGTGACGGTGAGCAACCTGACGACGGCGGTCGCGATCTGGCCGGGCGGTCAGCACTCATGCGTATTGTTGGCGAACGGGACCGCCAAATGCTGGGGCCGGAACGCCAACGGCGAGTTGGGAAACGGCACCCTGACCAATTCGTCGACACCGGCGACGGTGAGCAACCTGACGACCGCGGTAGCGATCACCGCGGGCGGCGCCCAATCGTGCGCGGTGTTGGCGAACGGGACCGCGGAATGCTGGGGCGGCGGCGGCGAGTTGGGGGACGGCACCACGACCGACTCGTCGACGCCGGTCATGGTGATCGGTATCTAGTTGTGAACGTGTCTCGATTTCGTCGTTATGGTTCGGCGGGGAGCCCAACGTCTCGTTGTTGTTCCCTGGGAGGTTGTTGAGGCGGCTGTTGAGTGAGTTCCGTTATCAACTCACCGTCCGCCGGCCACTTCGTCCGAAAACGGAATGGAGCGCCTATTCCTACCGCGACGAAGTCGGCATGAAAGCGCAACGCTTCTGGAGAGCTCGAGCGTCAACCCGATTGGTGGTTAGCCTGCGACTTTTGTAGCAGGGGGTGGGTTCATGTCGGCTCGGCGGAATACACGTCTTGAAGAACGCTCGACCTACCGGCGACGCTCGCGCGGCGGTGCCGTCGGTTTCGGTAGTGGCGTTCTTCTCGTCGCGATCACGCTCGCGAGTTTGGCCTCGTTCGGTTTCCCTGCAGCAACTTCCCGCGCGAGGGGCAGCGATGTGTTGATCGCGTCGGATGGCTTCAATCGCACGATGAGTAACGGCTGGGGCAGCGCCGACGTCGGCGGTGCGTGGACGGTTGTCGACGCCCCGACCAGCTGGAGCGTCGCGCCCGGGGCCGGCAGCGTCGCCGTCGCCGCCAATGCGCAGGGTCGCGCAGTACTCAGCGGTGTGGCGGTTCAGGATGTCGACCTACTTGCAAGGATCGGGTTGCCGCGCTGCGGTGGTGGAAACAACTGCGACGGGTTCGTGATGGGTCGGTACACGAGCGGCAGTAATCCGTCCTACTACCGCGTCGGCGCGATTCAGGGTTCGGGGAGCGGCACCGTCAAGCTCCGCGCCCAGCGCAGCGACGGCACCTTTCTCGCCGGCGATTTGAATACGGGGATCGCGGCCACTGACGGACTGCTGCTCTGGGTTCGAGTTCAATTCCAGGGCATCAATCCCACCATCGTTCGCGGTCGCGTCTGGCAAGCGGGCACGACTGAGCCGTCGACGTGGCTGCTCAGCGTCACCGACAGCACGAGCGTCGACCAGGTCGCGGGCGCGGTGGGCGTGCGGGCGCGCAACGAGGACACCGCAGCGAGCCGTACCTTCAACTACGAGAGCTTTCAGGGCACTGCCCTGTCGCCTGCACCGCCGACGACGACCACCTCGTCGAGCACTTCCACTTCGACGAGCACTTCCACTTCGACGAGCACTTCCACCACGACGAGCACCACTGTGCCCGACTCCGGTGGGGTTGCGGCCGCGGATGGTTTCCAGCGCACGGTGACGAGCGGCTGGGGCAGCGCGGGTACGGGGGGCCCGTGGACGGTGGTCGGTTCGCCGTGGTCGTGGTCGGTTTCACCGGGGGCCGGCAGTGTGAGCGTGGGCGCCAATGCCGAGGAACGGGCCTACTTG
The DNA here is from genome assembly GCA_030839005.1 of Actinomycetota bacterium. Taxonomy (GTDB): domain Bacteria; phylum Actinomycetota; class Acidimicrobiia; order IMCC26256; family PALSA-610; genus PALSA-610. The sequence continues at coordinate 15,701 of JAUZEM010000134.1, forward strand.
TCGCGCTTCAACACTCGAGACGTGGACGTCGTGGAGAAGGTGGTGCTGCCGCGTTGCGGCAGCGGCAACTGCAATAGCTACGCGATCGGTCGCTACGCGCCCGCGTACAACCCGACCTATTACCGGGTCGGAGCAGTGCAAGGCGCGAGCAGAGCGCACATCTTCCTACGCGCCCAGCGCAGCGACGGCACGTCCATCGGCAGCGACCTCGACACGGGCCTTCCTGCAAGCGACGGCGCGGTGATCTGGCAGCGCATCGAGTTCCAAGGAGTGAACCCGACGACCATTCGCGGTCGGGTCTGGCTGGCCGGCACGCCCGAGCCGGCGACCTGGCTGCTCAACACCACCGACGGCAACGCCGCCCAACAGGTTGCGGGCATGGTAGGCGTGCGCCTGCGCAACGAGGACACCGGCGCCGGCCACACCTTCCAGGTCCAGAGTTACCAGGCCACCGGAACCGCACAGCCAATCAGCGTCACGCCCAACCCGACGGGCCCGGCCCACTGGCTATACGTGGTGGTCGACGGACGGGTCTACGTCTACGACATCGACAACAACCATGCGCTCGTCAAACAGTTCCCCATACCGGAAGCGGGCAAGCGCGGCCTCGTGGTCGCGCCCAGCCGAGGACTGCTCTACGTCAGCGAGTGCGGACCCAGCACGTGCAACGGGAACCACGGCAGCCTGCTCGCCTACGACCTCGTCAACGACGCAGTCGCTTGGATCGCGAACTACTCGTTCGGCGTCGACCA
>JAUZEM010000266.1 GCA_030839005.1 Actinomycetota bacterium
TCGGCGTTAGGCGAGCTCGAGACGTCCGGCCCGCTCGAACCGGCGCGCGACGTCGCTCCAGTCGAGCACGTTCCAGATTGCCTTCACGTAGTCGGGACGACGGTTTTCGTATTGCAGGTAGTACGCGTGTTCCCAGGCGTCGATGACGAGAAGCGGGACCCCACCCTGACCGACGTTGCCCTGGTGGTCGTAGATCTGCTCGATGAAGAGGCGCTCGCCGAGCGGCTCCCATGACAGCGCACCCCAACCCGAGCCCTGCACCGTGGCCGCCGACTGCGTGAGCTGCCTCTTGAACGCGTCGAACGAGCCGAAGTGCTCGTCGATCGCGGCCGCGAGGTCGCCGTCGGGCCGCTCGCCGCCGTGCGGTGAGAGGTTCTTCCAGAACAGCGTGTGCAACACGTGGCCGGAGAGGTTGAACGCCAGGGTCTTCTCGAGCCCGACGATCGCGCTGAGGTCGTCGGATTCCCGTGCGGCCGCGAGCTTCTCGAGCGTGCCGTTCACGCCGTCCACGTAGGCCTGGTGATGCTTGTCGTGGTGGAGCTCGAGCATGCGAGCCGAGTAGTGCGGCTCGAGCGCCGCGTAGTCGTAGTCGAGCGGGGGGAGCTCGTAGGGCTTCATGATTCCTCCAAGAGTTGTGTCGCGGCACTCGTCGCCAGAGGCCGTGTATCGGACGGGTTCGGTGTAACGCCTGCCGCCCGTGCGAACTTGTCGAGCGCGACGACGACCGCGATTCGGTCGTCGTCACCCATGCGCCGCATGACTGCGTCGAGCTCCTTCCGCCGCGCCGCCATGACGTCCTCGACCACGGATGTACCCATCGACGTCAAGGCGATCACCACCTCGCGGCGGTCGCCGGCGGACGGGACTCGCACGACCAGACCGCGTGCGACCAGCCGGTTGCACATCCGGGTCATGGTCGACGCGTGCACGGCCAACCGGTCGGCCAGCGCGCTCACAGTGTGCGGACCTGCAGACGCGAGCACCACGAGCGACCGGAACTGGGGCAGCGTGACGTCGGCGTTGACGGCCGAAAGTGATCGCGAGGTGATCGCAACGAGCGCGCGGCTCGCTCGGAGGAGCGCGTCGACGACCGGATCGGCCATGGCATCGGGGATGTCCGGGGCCTCCCCGCTCATCGACGCGTCCAAGCCGGGTTCGGGTTCATAGCGCGTGCGCCGTCCTTTCGCCGATAACCGGGACCGATCCTACGGTGACGGCGCGCACGAGCACGATCGCCGGGGCTTGACCGAGGCGGGCGCGCCGCCTACACAGGCCGCATGGCGGATCTCGAAGCGCGGCTGTTGGAGGTGCTGGCGCCACAACACGTCCTGCTCGGCGACGCGATCGGCGAGGATTACACGCACGACGAGGCGTTGACGGCCACTCCGGTGCGACCTCTCGCCGTCGTGCGACCCGGTACGACCGGCGAGGTCGCCGCGATCGTACGCGTCTGTGACGAACTGCACGTGCCGGTGACGGCTCGCGGCTCGGGTACCGGACTGTCCGGAGCGTGCATACCGAGCGCCGACGGCATCGTGATCGCGCTCGAGCGCATGAACGAGATCGTCGAGATCGACACCGACAACCACGTCGCCGTAGTCCAGCCGGGCGTCAGCCTCGATCAGCTCGACGCCGCGCTGGCGCCGATCGGTCTCGTGTACCCGGTGTGCCCGGGCGAGAACAGTGCCTCGCTGGGCGGCAACGTCGCGACGAACGCGGGCGGGATGCGCGCGGTGAAATACGGCGTCACCCGCCACCAGGTCCTCGGGCTGGAAGCGGTGCTCGCGAACGGCGACGTGATCCGTACGGGCGGCAAGTTCGTGAAGGCGACGACGGGATACGACCTCACGCAGCTCATCATCGGCTCCGAGGGGACGCTCGCGATCGTGACCGAGGCGGTTCTCAAGATCTATCCGCGTCCACGGCACAGCGCGACGATCCTCGTGCCCTTCGCGTCGGTCGACGAGATCGCTTCGGCCGTGCCGCACATCGTGCGCAGCGGCGTGAACCCCGTTGTGCTCGAGTACGTCGACGGCGGCGGTCTCGCGACCCTCGCGGCGAACGTCGGGCTTGATCTCGGCATCGGTGCCGAAGTCCGCGCCGCGGCGCGCGCGTATCTCATCGTCGTGATCGAGCAACATGTGGAGCAACGGTTGGAAGAGGATGTCGCGACACTCGCGGAGCAGGTCGGCGACCTGGGCGCGATCGACGTGTACGTGCTGCCGCCGCGTTCGGGTGCGCTGCTGCTCGAAGCCCGCGAGAAAGCGTTCTGGGTCGTGAAGGCGCTCGGTGCGAACGACATCATCGATGTCGTCGTTCCGCGTGCCTCGGTGCCGGAGTATCTGAGGGCCGTGGCGGCGATCGCCGCGGAGCACGCGTCGTTGGTCAGCGCGGCCGGACACGCGGGCGACGGCAACATCCATCTGTCGGTGTTCCAGCCCGACGACGAGGTGCGTCACCGCGTCATGCACGCGATCATCGCGGCCGGCGTGGAGATGGGCGGCGCGATCTCGGCCGAGCACGGCATCGGCAAGGAGAAGAAGCAGTATTTCCTCGAGCTCGAGGACCCGAACAAGATTGCGTTGATGCGTCGAATCAAGGCCGCCTTCGATCCGAACGGCGTCCTCAACCCCGGAACGTTGCTCGACTGAGCCGAGGAGACCGAACATGAACGGTGCGCACGCGCTGCTCCGGACGCTCGTCGCGAACGGCGTCGATACCTGTTTCACGAACCCGGGGACGTCGGAGATGCACTTCGTCGCGGCCCTCGACGACGTGCCCGAGATGCGTCCCGTTCTCGCGCTGTTCGAGGGCGTCGCGACCGGCGCGGCCGACGGATACGGTCGCATGACCGGCCGGCCCGCGGCGACGCTGTTGCATCTCGGCCCGGGCCTCGGCAACGGGTTGGCCAATCTGCACAACGCGCGGCGCGCCCGCACGCCGATCGTGAACATCGTGGGCGATCACGCCACCTACCACCAGGCGTTGGACGCGCCGCTGGCGTCGGACATCGTCGGGGTGGCGCGCAACGTGTCGCGCTGGGTGCGGGAATCGAAAGGACCGGAGACGGTCGGCGCCGACGCGGTCGAAGCGATCAACGAGGCGAGGCGCGGCGGTGTGGCGACGCTGATCCTGCCCGCCGACGCCTCGTGGTCGGAAGGCGCCGAGCCCGGTTCCGAGGCGATCGCCCACCTCGGCTTCCTCTCCTTCGACGACGAGGTCGAGCTCGCGGCCAAGGCCCTGCGCAGCGGCGAGCCGACGGCGTTGCTGCTGGGCGGCAAGGCCCTCACCGAGCGCGGCCTGCTCGCCGCCTCGCGGATCGCGCGGGCGACGGGGACCAAGCTCCTTTGCGAGACCTTTCCCGCGCGCCTCGTTCGTGGCGCGGGCCTGCCCGCGGTGGATCGGCTGGGCTACCTCGCGGAGTTCGCGGTGGCGCAACTGCAGGGGCTCCGGAATCTCGTGCTCGTCGACGCCAAGGAACC
>JAUZEM010000534.1 GCA_030839005.1 Actinomycetota bacterium
GATGAAGCGGATCTCGAAGCGCCTGGCGTCGTCGGGCGCACTCGACGTGGTCGCGACCGCGGTGCCGGGCATGAAGGACATCCTGGTGCTCGGAAAGGTGAAATCGATCGAGGAGACCCGCGCCGCCGACCTCGTGATCGTCGACGCCCCCGCGGCCGGCCACGCCATCTCATTCCTCATGTCGGCCCGCGGACTGCTCGATGCGGTACGCGTCGGTCCGATCCGCAAACAGGCGCAGGACGTCGTGAGCCTGCTGTCGGATCCGACCCGCTGCCAGGTGATGCTCGTGACGCTGGCCGAGGAAACGCCAGTGAGCGAAGTCGTCGACACCGCGTTCGCGATCGAGGACCGGGCCGGAGTCGCGCTGGGTCCGGTCATCGTCAACGGCTGCTTCACTCCGTTGCCGGTCGGGGTCAGCGCCGACCCCGGAGCGATCCGCGCCGACGCGCAGGCCGCCAACCGGTTCGTCTCGCCGCGCGAAGCCGAGGACCTCGCGCACGCCGCGGCCTTTCTCGAAGAACGGCATGCGCTGCAGCAGGCTCAGATCCAGCGTCTCAACGAGCTGTTGCCGTTGCCCCGGATCGAATTGCCGTTCGTCTTCGATCCCGACATCACCCGCCGTCAGCTCGACACACTCGCCGACGCGTTCGCACACGGGATCGAGCACCTGTGACGATCCGCATCGACGAGCTCGTCGACGACCGGCGCGTGGTCATCTGCTGCGGAACGGGCGGCGTGGGCAAGACCACGACCGCGGCCGTCCTCGCGCTGGAAGGCGCTCGCCGCGGCCGCAAGGCCTGCGTCGTCACGATCGATCCCGCGCGCCGGCTCGCCGACGCGTTGGGGATCGAACGGCTCACCAACGACCCCACCGAGATCGACCCGAAGCTATGGGCCGACATCGGGGCCGAGGTGGTCCCCGGCGGCCGGTTGTCGGCGATGATGCTCGACACCAAGTCGACGTTCGATCTGCTCGTTACGCGCAACGCGTCATCACCGGAGCAGGCGCGGCGCATCCTGGAGAACACCTTCTATCGCAACGTGTCGGGTGCGCTCGGGGGCACCCAGGAATACATGGCGATGGAGAAGCTGCACGAGCTGCACGACGAGGGCGACTTCGATCTGATCGTCGTCGACACTCCTCCGACCCGCCATGCGCTCGACTTCCTCGACGCACCGCAACGTCTCACGCGCCTGCTCGACAACCGCGTGTTCCGATTGCTGATGATGCCGACGCGTGCCTACCTGCGCGTGGCGAGCGTCGCGGTCCAGACCTTTCTGCGCACCGTGGCGCGCGTGGTCGGATCCGAGGTGATCGAGGACGTCGTCGCGTTCTTCCGTGCGTTCGAAGGGATGGAAGAAGGCTTTCGGATGCGTGCCCAGGTCGTCGGCGACCTTCTTGCCGACCCCGACACCGCCTTCGTGCTCGTCTCCTCGCCCCGACGCGACGCCATGCAAGACGCGACCTTCTTTGCACAGCGGCTGGCCGAGGCCGGTCAATCGGTTCAGGCGCTGATCGTCAACCGGGTGCATCCGTCGTTCGGCGACGAAGCGCCGGCCGGGCTACGCGCCGCCGCCGAGGCACTTCGCGATTCACCCGAGGACGCGCGACCTCGCGAACCGGCTCACCGCCTCGCCGCCCTCTACGACAATCTCGCCGACTTCCGCGAGATCGCCACACTCGAACGCGAGCACATCGAAGCACTACGCGCCCGCATCGGCCCGGACACGGCGTTGGCCTACGTCCCGTACCTGGCGCACGACGTCCACGACTTCGCCACATTGCACGAAGTCGGCGAGTTCCTGTTCGATAAGGTCCCCGCCCGATGATCACGATCCTCGTCGCGGCCGACGCCAAATGGGTGCGCGACCAGGTGCGGGCCGCGTTCATGGGGCGCGGCCAGAACGTGGTCGAGGTGACGAGAGGTCAGGACGTGCGCGACATGTTTGCCGAGGTCGACCCCGACCTCGTCGTCCTCGACATGCAGATCGGGAACATGGGAGGAGTCGCCGTCGCGATCGACCTCCGGCTCGAAGAGTCCGGCGGCCGCCTCGACCGCGCCAACATCTTGCTGCTGCTCGACCGCGAAGCCGACGAGTTCATCGCGCGCCGCGCCGACGTCGACCTCATGCTGGTCAAGCCCGTCGACGCGGGCGTGCTGCGCCGGGCCGCGAAGCAGCTGCTTCCCGCCGCGAGTTGACGGCCTCCATGGACGATCACGAGGTGGCCGCTCAGGTCGCGCGCGAAGCCGGCCGGTTGCTCGTACGGCGGCGCGCCGAGGGAGCGAGCAAGGATGACGGCGACCGAGAGAGCAACGAGCTGATCCTCCTTCGTCTCGCCGAGGCCCGACCCGACGACGCGGTGCTGTCGGAGGAATCAAAGGACGATCCGATTCGCCTCGAGCGCGAACGGGTGTGGATCGTCGACCCGCTCGACGGAACCCGCGAGTTCGGCGAGGCCGGCCGCACCGATTGGGCGGTGCACGTGGCCCTCGTGCTGAACGGAACCCCGCACGCGTGCGCCGTCGCGCTGCCCGCCCAGGACGGCGTGGTCATGGCGACTTCGCCACCGCCGAACCTGGCACCCGAGCGCGCCGGGAGGTTGCGCCTGCTCGTGTCGCGCACGCGTCCGCCCAAACTCGCGGAGTACCTCGCGAACGACCTCGACGCCGAGCTCGTTCCTCTCGGCTCGGCCGGTGCGAAGACCATGGCCGTCGTCCAAGGGCACGCCGACGTGTACGCGCATTCGGGCGGTCAGTACGAGTGGGATTCGGCGGCGCCGGTCGGCGTCGCGGCCGCGGCCGGTTGCCATTGCTCGCGCCTCGACGGATCGCCGCTCGTGTACAACCGGCCCGATCCCTACCTGCCCGACCTGTTGGTGTGCCGCCCGGAACTTGCGGCGATCGTTTTGGCGGCGATTCGTCAAGCGCCCGACGGCTAGGCTCCCGCTTTCTATACGGGGTGTAGCGCAGCTTGGTTAGCGCGCAGCGTTCGGGACGCTGAGGTCCCGGGTTCGAATCCCGGCACCCCGACGTGGTCCATTTTCGAAGCCGTATCGCGATCGCCCTGTCTTTGCTCGCCGCCACGTTTTGCGTTCCTGTGCGGGCCGGCGCGGCCGAGGCAACCGGCGTCGTCCGTCCACCACTGGCCTTCGTCACGGTTCTGGGCATCAACGGTGGGCACGGCGACGTGGTTGTGGTCTCGCCGCGGGACGGCCGAACGGTAGCCACAATCGCGGTTGGGCTCGAGCCGATTGCCGTTGCCATCACCCCGGACGCCAGCTCTGCGTTGGTGCTCGACGAAGGCGGTTACATTTCTGTCATCGACACCGCCTCGTTCGTTCAGCGAACGACGATTCCGGTGTGCCGGCTCGCCGACGCAATCGCCATCACGCCCAACGGCAACACCGCCGTTGTCGGGTGTCCCAACGATTCGTCCCTTGACCTGATCGACCTCGCGACAGGCCACATCACGTCGGTTGCACTCCCGTTTCCTCCGGGCGCGATTGCAATCACGCCGGACGGACACACGGCTGACGTCGTTCTGCCGACGTCTTCATTCTCTGACCCGACGGGAGAGGTCGTGCCCGTCTCAATCCAATCGGGCGCAGTCGGAACGGCACTCCGCCTGTCCGGCTGGATTGGCGACAAGGCAGCATTCACGCCGGATGGGAAGCATCTCTTGGTGAGTTATGACGGCAACACCCAGACCGGATCTGCCGTTGACGTCATAGACACTGCCTCCGACACAATTTCGGCTGTGATTCCGGTGCCGTCCATTCCGACTGGTCTCGCGATTACCGCCGATGGCACGACCGCGTACGTATCGTGTTGGCTTATCGGAAACGAGGTGTTTCCCATCAGCCTGAACGGAGCGTCGCTGAACCCGCTGCTCGGCGTCGGCTCTCGCGACGTGGCCGTAACGCCGGACGCAA
>JAUZEM010000373.1 GCA_030839005.1 Actinomycetota bacterium
TCCCGACCAACGCGAGCACGCCGAGCTCGGCTACCAGCGCGATCAGCGCCTGAGGCGATGGCTCGAGACCTCGTTCCCGGAAGTTGAACAGACCGCCCGGCGTACGGGTGAGCGCGAACGCGACCAGAGTGCCGGTGGCCAGCGCGGCCGCGGCCAGCCCGGTCAGGGTGCCGGCCAACCGATCGGTCACGTGCGCGACGAGTGCGACGCGATGGGGCCCGACGATGAGCGCCACGACGACCACCGCCGACGCGATCACTTGGAGGCCGAAGCCGACGCCGATTTTTGGAATCGTGCGATAGCCGTGCCGGTAGAGACAGAAATGCACGTACCCGCCCGTGGCTACGAACGCCGCGGTCGCGACCCCGAGCGCCCGGAACATTCGTCGCGATCGTGCGATCCGCACGACGCGCACATCGGGTCTTGTCGGCGGGTCATCGGTGGGTGGGTGGTGGGTGAGTGTGGTGGCGGGCTGCGATTGCATGGTCTCTCCCTCAAGCGGTGACGATCACGGTGCCGTGCATGAACGGATGGATGGAGCAGATGTAGTGATAGGTACCGGCGGTCGGGAACGTGTGCGAGAACGTGTCGCTGTGGTTCAAGACGCTCGAGGCAATGCCGCCGCCGTCGAAGCTGACGTCGTGTTGGATCGCATCGTTGTTCGTCCACACGACCGTCGAACCGGCTTTCACGGTGATCGTCGCCGCCGAGAACGCAAGGTTCTTGATGTGTACGGCTTCGGTGGCGACCGCAGCGGAAGCATTGGCCATGTCTCCGGCCGCGGCGGGCGGCATCGCCATCCCGGCCATGTCGTTCGCAGCCGCCGACTTTCCGCTACCGCCTCCGCACGCGGCGAGGACGATGGCGCCGGCTGCGAACAGGCCGCCCATCCGCAGCGGCGTCAACGCGCGCCGCGGATGCTTCCTTCGTGTTCGGGGTTGGTTGTTCATACCTCGAGATACGCACGCGAGTTACGCGCGCCGGCGTAACTCCGCCGCATATCTCTCCTGTGAACTGCCGACGAACCGGGGAGTAGTCGCGATGGATGCTGAGCGACGAGGTGCCGAGCGACGCGCGGACGCGCGGACGCAACTCACCCTTCATGAACGGCTCGCTCTCTCGGCGCTCCTTGCCGGCGTCACGCTGTGGATCCGCGTGGTCGAGGTCATTCCCGACGGTCGCCGCCGCCGGTGACACCGTCGCAGCAACGCGTGAGCCAGCTGCGAGAGGCGGGCTTCGGGTCCGCTCTGGAAAAATGCGAGTCGACAGGCCGCGGTCGTGGAGGAATCGATGAACCTCGGACGCGTGAGCAGCGCGGCGTTGATGTTGTCGGGAATCTCCGGTGTGTTGACGCCGAGGCGAGTCGGGGCGGCGCTCGATCTGTTGGCGGTATCGAACCGGGGCGTCGCCGAGACTCGCGCGGGTCTGGGCGGCACGTATGCCGCGCTCGGTGGATGGGCACTTCTCAGTCACGATCCAACGGCGCAAACGGCAGTCGGCGTCACCTGGCTCGGCGCGGCAGCGGTACGTCTGGCGTCACTCGTGGTCGATCGCCCGCGGACCAACGTGGCGTACTGGGGCTACCTCGCGGCCGAGGTCGGCTTCGGCGCGACCGCCCTCGCGTCGGCGCGCACCGGCTTCATCACGAGGGCGTGAGCGAGTAGCGGATCGGGACGGACTTGTGACCGCCGACGAAGGTCGTCTTGGCGGTCTGGGGCTCGCCGGACAGCTCGAGTGAGTGGAGCCGTGGGACGAGCCGGCCGAACAGCGATCGGAGCTCCACGCGGGCGAGCTGGGCGCCGAGGCAGAAGTGAATGCCGTAGCCGAACGCGATGTGCCGGTCGGCGTTGTGACGGGTGACGTCGAAGCGCAGCGGGTCGTCGAACACCGCCGGGTCGAGGTTGCCGGCAAGGTAGGACAGGTACAGCCAGTCGCCCTTGGCGATCTCGACGCCGCCGATCTCGGTGTCGACGTGCGCGGTGCGCATGAAGTGCCGGACCGGTGCCGTCCAGCGGATCATCTCGTCGACCGCGTTGGGCAGCAGCCCGGGGTCGTCCTGCAGGAGCCGGAGCTGGTCGGGGTGCTCGGCCAGGGCGCGAAGCCCGCCGGCCATCGCCGCGGCAGTGGTGTCATGGCCGGCGGTGGCGATGATGACGTAGTAGCCCATCTTCTCGAGGTCGGGCATGGGCGCGTCGTCGATGATGCCGTTGGCGATGAGCGTGGCCAGGTCGTCGGTGGGATGCGCCTGGCGGTCGGCGGTCAGCTCGGTGAAGTACCGGTAGAAGTCCGTGACGACCTCGACCATCTGCTCCGCCGAAAGCACGGCGCGTTGCAGGTCTGGATCCTCGGCGCCGAACATTTCCTGGGTGAGCTTGATCATCCGCGGGTAGTCGGCCTCGGGCAGTCCGAGGATCGACAGGATGACTTGCAGGGGGTACGCGAGCGCGATGTCCTTGTAGAAGTCGGCTTCACCGCCGAGCGCCTCGAGCTTGTCGACGGCTTGGCGGCTGAGCTCGTCGAGCCGGTCGGTCAAGCGGCGGACGCTGGCCGGCTTGAACCAGTCGTTGGTGAGCTTGCGATACTTGCCGTGGTCGGGCTCGTCCATATGGATGAGCGTGCGGATCTCGGCGCCGCCCGCGCCCCGCATCGAGAGCTGCTCGTCGCTGCCGAGGATCGGGAGCGGCGCGTTGGTGAACTCGTCCGGCCTCCGCTCGATGTCGAGCACCGCGTCGTGGCCGATCACCGCCCAGAAGGGCTGGTAGCCCGGTTCATCGATCCGGTGGACCGGGCCGCGGGCGTGCAGCTCGACCGCCTCGCGCCGCCAGCCGTCGAGATCGCCATATCGGTGTGGGTTCGTGAACAGGTCGGTCACTGCGGGCCTCTCGATCGAACTTCTTGGCGAACTTCTTGGCGAACTTCTTGCCGAACTTCTTGTGTCGCCAGCTATCTGAACTAATGTACAGTTAGTGGAGCCAACGGTCCAGACCTCAACCGACGGGCGCCTCGCCCGGGGCGCGGCAAGCAGGCAGGCGATCGTCGAAGCCGCCGGGCGTGTCGTCGTCGCGCGCGGACTCGCGGCCGTCACCCACCGCGCCGTCGCCGTTGAGGCCGGTGTGCCGCTCGCCCGGACCACGTACCACTTCCCCACTGTCGACGTGCTGCTGCGAGCCGTTCAGCGCCACCTGACCGAGCGGTTCGACGCGCGCCTGCTGGCGTTCATCGGGGCCGCGCAGGGCCGGCACGCTTCGATCGTCGACGCATGTTGCGACTTCCTCGAGGAGCTGCTCGGCGCTCGTCGCGGCGAATTCCTGGCCAGCGTCGAGCTCGGCGTCGCCGCGGCGCGACGACCCGAGCTGCTGTCGGTCAGCTCGCTGTCGGGCGCCCTGGTCATCCCGATGATCAGAGCCTTCGGCGCCGACGACGACCGGGCACGCGCCACGTTCGCTGCGGTCTATGGCTTCGCCGTTATCAGTGCCACGCAGCCGAACCCGGTCTCTGCGGCCGAGATCCGCCGCTTCGTCACCGCCATCATCCCGTCCCCGCGTCACAGGAGCGCGCACTCATGATCAGTACCGTGACCGGCATCGAACCGGCTTGTGAGCCGGCCGCACCTCGAGACCTCGCCGCGTGGCCCCGGGCCCGTAGCCGACGCACGGCAATCGTCGCTCAGTTCGGCGGCGACCGCGCCGACCTCGCGCAGTGGGCGCTGACCACTGCCGACCCGCCGGCCGACGCCGTCGCCGCCGCGATCCACGCGGAAGGCGCGGCCGTGCGCGCGGCCTTCAACAAGGGAGTCACGAACCGCTTGGCGTCCCTCACCGATCCGCACCCTGCGGTCGCCGCCCTGCTCGCCGCCACCGAGTCGCTTCCCGACTACGTCGACGACGCGCTCCTCGACCACGGCTCCGCGCCGTTTTACACGGCGCCGGGGCCGGTGCACCTCGTGTCGCTGAGCGCCGGTGCTCTCATCAGGGTCTACGACTCGCCGTCGATCGCCGGCGTGCTGACCACGACGGGCCGGCTGATCGACGGAGCCGAGCGCCGCATCCGCGAGACCGGGCAATGGGTCGCCACCGCGATGCTCCCCGGCGCGCTCCGCATCGGCGAAGCCGGCTACGTCGCGACGTTGCAGGTCCGCCTGCTCCACGCGCAGAAACGTGAGGTCGCCCGGCGCCGCGGCTATGACGAGGCGGCGTTCGGCGCTCCGATCAATCAGGTCGACCTGGCGCGCACGTGGATGGACTTCACACTGACGTCGCTGCGCGCGGAGGAGCAGATGGGTTTCGGGCTCACGACCAACGAAGCGGCGACGATGTACAAGTACTGGTGGCTGATCGCCCACCTGTTGGGCATCGATGCCCGGCTGGTCGAG
>JAUZEM010000429.1 GCA_030839005.1 Actinomycetota bacterium
GACCGGCACCGCGAGCAGGGGAAGCTCACGGTTCGCGAACGGATCGACGCGCTCCTCGATGCCGGGACGTTCCACGAGATCGGCGCGCTCACCGGTCGAGCGACGTACGACGACCACGGCAACTTGGTCGACGTGACGCCGGCCAACTTCGTCATGGGTCGCGGTCGCGTCGAAGGGCGTCCGATCGTGGTCGGCGGCGACGACTTCACGGTGCGCGGCGGAGCCGCCGACGCGTCCATCTTCCAAAAGCAGGTGCACGCCGAGCGGATGGCACACGATCTGCGGATGCCCATCGTCCGCCTGGTCGACGGCTCGGGCGGCGGCGGTTCCGTGAAGTCGCTCGAGACCGAACGCCGATCGTTCGTGCCGTTCAATCCGGGCTGGGAGCACGTGGTCGCGAACCTCGCGACGGTCCCCGTCGTTTCGTGCTGCCTCGGCTCCGTCGCCGGCCTCGGCGCGGCGCGCGTTGTCACCAGCCACTACAGCGTCATGGCGAAGGGCACCTCGCAGCTCTTCGTCGCCGGTCCGCCCGTGGTCGCGCGCCTGGGTGAAGACGTCGACAAGGAAACGCTCGGAGGGAGCGCGATCCATACGCGCAATGGCGCGGTCGACGACGAGGTCGCAACCGAGGCCGAAGCCTTCGTCCGCGTCCGCCGGTTCCTGTCGTACCTTCCGTCGTCGGTCGACGAGCTCCCACCGCGCGCCCCCAACGTCGACGACGACCCGCAGCGGCGCGAAGAGTCACTGCTGCACGCCATCCCGCGCGATCGGCGCAAGGTCTACAAGATCCGCGCGATCATCGAAGCGGTCGTCGACCGCGACTCGTGGTTCGAGCTCGGAACGTTCAACGGCCGGAGCGCGGTGACCGGCTTCGCCCGCCTCGGCGGCCGACCGGTCGCGGTGCTCGCGAACGATCCGTACTTCTACGCGGGCGGTTGGACCGCGACGGCATCGGAGAAGGTGACGCGCTTCGTCGATCTCGCCGACACGTTCCATCTCCCCGTCGTGCACCTCGTCGACAATCCGGGGTTCGTGATCGGCACCGACGCCGAGAAGGCCGCGACGATCCGTTACGGCGCGCGGGCGTTGGCCGCGATCTACCAGGCGACGACGCCATGGTGCTCCGTGATCGTGCGCAAGGTGTACGGGGTCGCGGGCGCCGCGCACCAGGACGCGTCGAAGCTGTCGTACCGATTCGCGTGGCCGTCCGGGAACTGGGGCAGCCTTCCGCTCGAAGGCGGCATCGAGGCGGCGTACAAAGCCCAACTGGCCGCCGCCGCCGATCCCGATGCGCTACGCGCCGAGATCGAGCAACGGCTCACGGCGCGCCAGTCGCCGTTCAAGACGGCGGAGGCGTTCCTCGTCGAGGAGATCATCGACCCGCGCGACACCAGACCCCTGCTTTGCGAGTTCGCCGAGCTCGCGGCGCGCGTTCTCCGGCCGGGCCCGACGGCCCACGGCCTGCGCCCCTGATCAAAGGGCATCCGGCCGTACACTGCCCTGCATGTCCACCCTGTTCTGGCCGAACGCGGACCACTGGTCGTGCGAGATCCCGCTGGACACGCCGCATCCCAGGCTCGACGCGCTCGCGGCGCGCGGGTTCGTGCGGTTGACCGACCTCGCGTTCGAGATTCCCGCGCACGAGTACCTCGACCTCGAGTACATGGACTGGAAGAGCGGCGGCGACACCAACTTCGCTCCGATCGCCACCGCCGACGGCGAGCTCGATTGCCGCGGCTTTTGGAACACGGGTGACGAGCGGCCCGACAAGGGCGCGCGTTTCACGAGCAACGCGCAGCGGTGCCCGACAATCAAGCACTACGTCGAAAGCGCCCGCGCGGATTTCGGGCGCGTCCGCACGATCAAGCTCGAGCCTCAACAACACGACCTCGCGATGCGCAGCTTCCATCGCGACGACAACAACCGTTTCAATCCCCCGACCGACGGTTGGGTCGTGCGCACCTGGCTCGAGCTCACCGACCATCCGACGAGCTACATGCTCTTGATGGACACCGGTCCCGACGGTCTCCCCGACCCGGCGACCGAGGCCCGTATCCCGCTGCACAAGGGATCGCGCGTTGTCGTCGACACCCAACGGCTGTGGCACGTCGTCGTGCACAACGGCACCGCGCCGCGCTACGCGCTGATCACGAGCTACGAGAGCGGACCCGCACTCGCGGCTTGGGTCGACTCGCAACTTCCCTAGTGCGCGCCGGCCCTCAGACTTGACCGCGCGGTCAAGTCGCGGGTCGAATGGACGAATGCGCTTCGGACTCTTCATGGCCCCGTTCCATCCGACGGGCCAGAACCCGACGCTCGCGCTCGAACGTGACCTCGAGTTGATCGAACACCTCGACCGCCTCGGCTTCCACGAGGTCTGGATCGGCGAACATCACTCGGGCGGCTACGAGATCATCTCGTCGCCCGAGGTCTTCATCGCGGCCGCAGCCGCGCGGACGAAACACATCCGGTTGGGTAGCGGCGTGAACTCACTCCCCTATCACCACCCGCTGATGCTCGCCGATCGCTTCGTGCTGCTCGACCACCTCACGCGCGGCCGCGCGATGCTCGGCTGCGGGCCCGGACAGCTCACGTCCGACGCGCACATGCTCGGCATCCCAGCCGACCTGCAACGCCCGCGGATGGACGAGGCGCTCGACGCGATCATGGCGCTCTTGCGGGGCGAAACGGTGACCACGCAGACCGACTGGTTCACGTTGCAGGACGCCCGCCTCCAGCTGAAGCCGTACTCCGAGCCGAACATCGAGGTCGCGATCGCGGCGTCCATCTCACCGACGGGCGCCAGAGCCGCCGGAAAGCACGGCGCGGGGCTGCTGTCGATCGCGGCGACGACGAAGCAGGGCTTCGACGCGATCGGCACACACTGGCAGACCTGGAACGAGGTGGCGGCACAGCACGGCCATGCCGCCGACCGGTCGAAATGGCGACTCGTCGGACCGATGCACCTCGCGGAGACGAGCGAGCAGGCGCGCGCCGACGTCGAGTACGGCATCCTGCCCTTCTCGAAGTACTTCACGCACGTCCTGCCCGCCGGGCCGACGCGCGGCGATACGCCGGAGGAGATCATCGCCAATGTCGACGAGGACGGTTTCGCGGTCATCGGCACGCCCGACGACGCGATCGCGAAGATCGAGGCGCTCCTCGACGAGTCCGGCGGGTTCGGCACCTTCTTGTTGTTCGGGCACGATTGGGCGAGCCCGGCCGCGACGAAGCACAGCTTCGAGTTGTTCGCGCAGTACGTGATGCCGCACTTCACGGGCCAGCTCGTGCGCCCCCAGGCTTCGTGCGACTGGGTCACCGGAAGCGGCGGCGAGTTCGTGAACCGGGCGATCCAAGCGATCACGAAAGCCATCACCGACCACGCGGCCGAGCAACAAAGCACGAGCTGAGGCCCCGGCCCGACGTGCCTGGCCCGACGCGCCTGGCCCGACGTGACCGGCCTGACTTGACTGGCTCGACGTGACCGGGCCGACGTCACATGCGTTCGCCGCGGACGGGATCCGGCTGGTCGTCCACGACTGGGGTGGCGCCGGCGCGCCCGTCCTGCTCGCGCATCCGACCGGCTTTCACGGCCTCGTCTGGGCGCCGGTCGCGCAACGACTGGTCGCGAGCGGGCGCCGCGTCTGGTCGTTCGACTTCCGGGGGCACGGCGACAGCGACGCGCCCGACGTCGACTACTCCTGGCACGGGTTCGCCGACGACGTGCTCGCCGTCGTCGAGCACCTCGGCGTCGCGGGCGACCCGACCCTCGTCGCGTGCGGCCATTCGAAAGGTGGCGCGGCACTCATCCTCGGTGAGCAAAAGCGCGCCGGAACGTTCACCCGGATCTGGGCCTACGAGCCGATCATCTTCGCCTTCGAGAATCCGCTCCCTCCACAAGAGGACTTCTTCTTGGCGCGGGCGGCCCGGAAACGACGCGACCTCTGGCACTCGACCGACGAAGCCTTCGCCGCGTACGCGTCGAAACCCCCGCTCGACGTCATGACCGAGGCGTCGCTGCGCGCGTACGTCGACTACGGCCTCCGCGACCGCGGCGACGGCGTGCTCGAGTTGAAGTGCCGACCGGAGATCGAAGCACGCGTGTACGCGATGGGGCCGAACCACGGCGCGTTCGCCCGGCTCGACGAGGTGGCTTCCGAGGTACTCGTCGTGTGCGGCGAGACGTCGACGTCGGTCGACCCCGCACTCGGCGCGCAGATCGCCGACCGGCTCCCGAACGGACGACTCGAAGTGCTCGCCGGGCTCGGACACTTCGGGCCGCAACAGGACCCGGACGCGTGCGTCACGTCGATCCTGCGTTTCGCCCCTTGACGCTACGCGTTCTTCAGGTCCTCTATCACCTTCGTCCACTGCTGCGGATCGGCTTTGTACGGCGCATAGAACGAACAGCGGTCGACGACCCCGCCGTAGCGCCGCTTCAGCTCGGCGCCGACACCCTCCGGCCCGGCGACGACGGCGAACGTGTGCAGGACCTCGTCGTCGATCAGCTCGCCCATCTCGACCCACTTGCCCTGCTTCGAGAGTCCGTTGAGCTCGGTCTGCAGGTCGCCCCAACCGTGCAGCTCGAGCACACCGCGATACGCGGGCGTGGAGCCGTAGAACGCGATCTGTTGCTTCACCCCCGTCGCGGCCGCCGCGATCTCCTCGTCGGTGGTGCCGGTGACGACGAACAGGGGTCCCGAGACCTGGAAGGAGGAACGATCGCGCCCGGCCTTCTTCAGACCACGCTCGACCGCCGGCATCGTCACTTCCTTGACGTAGCGCTCCGTGGTGAAGCCGTGGATGATGATGCCGTCGGCGACCTCGCCCGCAACCTCGGTCATCATCTCGCCGACCGCCGCGAGGAACACCTTGGGCGCGCCGTAGGAGTTCGGCGTGGGCGCGAAGAACGGCGTCATCAAGGTGTGCTTGTAGAACTCGCCGTCGAACTTGAGGGGCGTCTGGTCGTTCCACGCGCTCCAGATGGCCTGCAGGGCGAGGATGTACTCGCGCATGCGCCGGGCCGGATGCGACCACGGCATCGAGAACCGCTTCTCGATGTGCGGCTTGATCTGGGAGCCGAGGCCGAGGACGAAGCGGCCCTTCGACATCTGCTGCAGGTCGTTGGCCGTGTACGCCAGGACCATCGGAGTGCGGGCAAACGCGACGGCGATGCCCGTCGCGAGCTCGATGCGCTCGGTGTGCTCGGCGGCCACGAGCGCGGGAAAGAACGGGTCGTGGCTGGTCTCGGCGGTGAGCAGGCCGTCGTAGCCGAACTCCTCGAGCTCCTTCGCCCGTGCGGCGATGTCGGCCAGCGACGCCGCCATGACTCCACTGTCG
>JAUZEM010000514.1 GCA_030839005.1 Actinomycetota bacterium
CCCCGGTCGGCCCAGGAAACCGCGGGAACGAATAAGGATCTCGCACATCCGAGCATCGACCCGATCGAGTGGTGGTCGAAACTTCGCGATGGAGAGTCGTCTCCGACGATCGCGGTGACTCGATACATGGGGATCTCGTTCAACAGTCGCCGACCACCCGTGGCGGTAGTGCACCGCCACGGAGACACCCTGAACGTCACCTTCGGCGATGGCCCTGCCCCGAGGTTCAGCGTCCTCACGTACTCCGATTTCGAGCACGCCCCGCCAGTCGCAGTCCCGCCCCGGACCAAGCCTTGCCCGACTCAGCCCTCGGGCGACTAGCGCCATAACTGGATCGATCTGGGTGCCTCCGGCGGGTGACACCTCTGGAGTCGGATGAAGGTGCGAATGGAAACTCGTTGGGTCCGCGAGCTCTTCCTTCACGAGCTCCAACGCCGGTCCGGTACCGAGAACGCGCGCGAGCTCGGGAAAACGCGCGAAGGCCTCGCGTAACGCGGGCGGGCCGGTCGCGGCGAGTGCGTTGACCGCCTGTGTGAGCGAACGGCCCGCCGAGATCGACGCGACGACGTCGCGCAGACCGTCGGGCCATGCGGATTGCACTTCGCGCATCCGCAGCCGGCGACGACGAGCGAAGTAACCCCGGGGAAACAGCGCCACCGCGACCGACGGCACCAACGCGACGAAGAGCGATCCCGTCAGCGCGACGAGAACCAAGAGTGCGAGCAAACCGGCAGCCGCGCTGCCCGCCCAGAACCGAGTCGGGGTCAGACCGGCCCCGGCCTGATGAAGCCAGAGGCGATTGCGCGCCCGGCGTGGCGCGAACACCTGCGAAGGGCGCCGCAGATTCGGAAGCGTTCCCATGAGCGCACCCGCGACAAGTGTGCAGCTCAGGCCGATCAAGCAGGCCGCGAGGATTCTCACCGCGACACCCGCCCACGCTCGAGCAGCCGTCGGAGCCCGCCGGCGTCGGGCAAGACGCGATCGACGCGCTGTTCGAATGCCGGCGGCAGCGCACCGGTCCACTCGAGCGATCGACCGAGGCCATCGCGCACGAAGATCGGCTCGTACGTCTCTCCGTCGGTCAGGCTGGGAACGACCGCCGCGATCTCCGTGACCTGCCGCCGTACATGACCGTCGGCCCGCGCGACGTCGTCGCGATCGACGTGCACCACGAGATCGAGCGCCTCGACGAAGATCCGGCGCACGATCCGCTCGGTCACATTCTCGCCCGCCATCAACGCCGCGTTCACGAGGGCATTGACGGCATCGTGAGCGCTGTTCGCGTGGAGCGTGCACAAGAACCCACAGCCCGCGTTGATGGCGCGCGTCAGCTCGAAAGCCTCGGCGCCCCGCACCTCACCCACGACGATCCGATCCGGTCTCATCGCCAGCACGAACTTCACGAGGTCGCGCAGGCTGATCTCGCCGGTGCCGTCGAGTCCCGCAGGTCGTATCTCGTAATAGCCGCCGTGCAGCACCGGGACCGCGAGCTCACGGATCTCCTCACAGCTACGCACGCAATGCGAGGTAGGAACCGCCGACAACAGCGCAGCCGCGAGGGTGGTCTTGCCTGCGCCGGGCTCACCCGAGACCGCGATGCGGCTGCGGAGCTGCATCGCGGCCCACAAGAAGTCGGCGGCCTGCGTCGTCAGCGCGTCGCGAGCGATGAGCGCGTCGAGGGTCACGTCGCGGACCGTGTAGCGCCGGACGGTCGCCGAGAGCCGATCGGCCACGGGCTCGATCGCGGCCGTCAACCGCGCAGTTCCGTCGAGAACGCGCGCCTGTACGAGGGGATGCTTCGCGTTGAGCTGGCGCTCGGTGGCAGCGAGCAGCCGATCGACGATCTGGCGATTCTCCTCTTCGGTCGTCGGCTCGGCGAGACCGCGCAGTCGACCGTCAGTGTCGAGATATGTGACACGAGCACCTTCGACAAACACCTCTTCCACGTCGCGCCGCCCGAGAAGCTCGCTCAGCGGTCCGAGCTCCGTGATGGAACGCAACACCCTTTGCGCCATCTCCGGCGGGTCACCGAGGGGCACCTCGCCACCGAGCCGAGCGCGGCGTTGATAGTCGTCGACCGCGCGCTCGATCTCGACGCGCACCTCACCGATCTGGGCGGCAGGCTGCAGCCGTCGCCGCTCGATCCCGGTGATTGCGTCGCGTCGAATGATGTCGTACGCGTCGGTCCGCGCCGTCACGAAGCCACTTCCCGCGCCGCGACCTCGGACGAGCGCCGCGGCAGCGCGACGACCCGACGCGCGATCCCATCTATGGCGCGTGTAAACGAGCCGCGACGCACGGCCGTCCCGTTCCACGCGGCGTCACCGACCCGACGGTCTATCGGCACGAACGCGACGTCTGCGACCGGGAGGCTCGTCGTGATCTCCTCGAGCAGCTCGCCGCGCCGGTACCGTGCGGCGGGCGCGCGATTCAACACGACGAGCACAGAAGCCGTCGGTGCCAGTGCGAGTGCCTCGACCGACCACCCGAGAAACCGTCCGACACCGTGTGGCGACGAGTCGCACACCGCGACGACCACGTCCGCCTCGCCGACGATCGTCCGCCCGGTCGCGAATCGCCCACGCCCGTTCCCAGTGCCGACGTCGTCGAGCATTCCCGCTCCGTCAGCGACGATGAAGTCGCGGACGTCGGCGAGCCGATCGACGAGCCGCACGATCTCACCCGGTCGCACGTGCGCCCACGCGCTTGCATTCGGCAAACCGGTCACGATCGGCAGGTGCGACGTCGGATCCTGCACAACACACCGCTCGAGGTCGCCGCGGCCGTGTTCGACCGCGTCGACGGCGGTGCGAAGGTTCGGCTCGATAGGGAGCTGCAACCGCGGCGCAATGGCGGGAGCGACGTCGTCGGCGTCCATGAGCACGACGCGCGACCGGCGACCGAGGGCCAACGCCAGCTCGATTGCGATCTCGGTTCGCCCCACACCCGGCGGACCGCCGACCGTTACGAGCCGTCCGGCACGCGTCGCGGCGATGATCGGGCCCGCTCGCGACCGGTCGTCGCGCGGGCCCGCAACGCTCACGATCGCGCGCACGAACCCGTCCGGACCTGCGTCGGATTCGACGAGCGCGTCGACTCCCAGCGCGATCAAGTGTTCCCGACTCGCGACCTCTTCACGATCGTGGACGCCGACGACGGCTCGCCCCTGCGCGTGCACGTCGGCGACGAGGGCTCGGGTCAACGCCGGCCAGCGGTGCCCGGCGACGAGCACGTCGTACGATTCCTCGAGCGCGCCCTCGGGCTCCACCAACAATGTGCGCACGCGCGCCCCACCGTGATCCGTGAGATGTCGGTGCAATTCCTCCACCCAAACATCGGCGGTGAACGCAAGCGCGACCTCGGGTTCCCTCACTTGGTGCTTCGAGGTGCAAACGGCGTCTGGCCGCGCACCGCCGGCGCGCCAGTGGAGCGAACGAGCATCACGGTGCCGGCATCGATCGCGGACGCGAGCTCCGGTGCGGTCGCCTGATCGACGACGAGCGTGATCGTGACGTCGTCCGACGCTCCAGACAGCGCGCCTCCGTTGCGACCCTCGACCGCGACGACTTCGGCGTCGGTCACGACGTAGCCCGCTTGTCCGGAGTCGTGGTCAACGGCGAGAACGTCGACCCGATCGCCGGTCGTCAACTTGCCGCCGACGGCTCGAGCGCGCGCCATGGGAAAGCTCATGATGCGCGTCGCCGCACGGGCATCCAGCGCGCTGACCGCGCCCCGCGCGATCAGCTCGCCCTCGTGCACGACCGTGGTGACCACCCGACCGCGCACGCCTCCGAATTGCTCGGCCCGAAACAGCGTGGCCAGCACGGACGGATCGGCATGGACATGAGCGACGTGAACGCTCGCATCGTTGATGACGGTTCCCGGCGCAAGGTCGCGGGCGGCCACGAGGACCGGCCGCGTGTCGTCGGCCGAACGCAGAACAGTGAGGGTGAGGAGGACCCCGAGCGCGCCGGCGAGCACCATGACCACATGGCCGGTCGAGAGTCGAGAGCTCATCTCGCGCCGGGTACGACTGACTACCGTGCCCTGCGCGGTCCCCACCGACACCCCATCCCCGCCACTTCAGCTTCCGTAGCTGGCGGGCATCGAACCAGAAGAGCGCGCCCCGCCTCGTATCAATCTGATGCAGTGTCCGGACAAACCAGTCATGTCGCAGATCACTTGAGGTTGCGGCAGATCGCGAACGGGTATTTCGCCTAGTTCGGTCACTTCGGGCGGGACCCGACCCTCGGTCGGGCGCTCGGTCGATCCCCGGTCGCCGGAGGGGTCGACCGATGTGAGTTCGGCACCATCTCGGAAGAGCGCTTCGCCGACCGAGGTATTCATGGTTCATGCAGTCGAGCGCGACCGCCGTCGCAGCGTCGCAGATCACTTGAGTTGCGCCAGATCGCGAACTGCCCCACTCGCCATGATCTGCGCAAGGCCTGTCGGGAGGTCACAGTCGCGGTGCCGGACACCTTCGCCGCTTCGGCCCTCACCCGCTTGATCGGACGAGGCTGCCCACAGCGCTAGTTCAAGACGGCGCCTCGGATTCGACGACGCGCTTGACGCGCTCGAGCGTCACAGTCATGCCACGCTCGAGATCGGCTCGGCGATCCTTGATCCTCATCACCCAGCGCTCGGCGAACGCGTAATACCAGCGCAGGTCGCGCAGCAGCTCGAACGATTCGGTAAGCCTCGTGCCCGTGCCCTCAACGTCGAACCGGTAGGTCCATCTGACGTCGGTGTCGACGTCGAACGCGAACTCCCGACCGGGGTCGGCCACGACCACTCTCGGCTTCGTGGACCATGTCGCGATGCCTCGCTTGTTCGTGCCCTTGAAACGAGCGCCAACCGCAGGCCCCACCGCGCCATCGAGCCACTCACACTTGACGGTCTCGGGGCTCCATTCGCCCATCCGCGTCACGTCGCTCACGACGCCGTACACGACCTCGGGTGGCGCCTCGACGTGAACGTGTGTCTCCGCCCCTGTTCCCTTCTGCATACGCACCATTGTCAGCCGCTGACGCGGGCGACGCAAACTGCTCCGCGCACCACGCGTTCAGCGCACACTGGCGCGAGGTCGAGTTAGCGTCGGGCGCCTTTGAATGGCGATGTACGCGACCGGTGGCGTTCATCGAGTTGTTGACAGGGAGATTGATCCAGTGAATCCAAACAAGGCGCTCTGGGAAAAGGGGGACTTCACGCGACTCGCGGTGAGCATGCGAGGCAGCGGCGAGAGGCTGGTCAACCGACTCGGCATCACGAAGGGGCTCAAGGTCCTGGATCTCGGGTGTGGTGATGGGACGACGGCCGTGCCCTCGGCGAGGCTGGGGGCCGACGTGTTGGGCGTCGACATTGCGAGGAACCTGGTCGAGGCCGGGAATCGTCGGGCCCGGGAAGAAGGTCTCGCGAACCTGCGGTTTCAGGAAGGCGATGCGTGCGACCTGGTGGGTCTAGGCGATCAGACCTTCGATCTCGTCGTGAGCATCTTCGGGGCGATGTTTGCTCCACGGCCGTTCGACGTGGCCAAGGAGATGGTGCGCGTGACGCGACCGGCCGGGCGGATCGTGATGGGAAACTGGATTCCGGGCGACCCGACGTTGGTGGCGCAGATCTTGACGATCAGCTCGGCATACACACCGCCGCCACCCGAAGGATCCGTCAGCCCGATGACATGGGGGATCGTGGACGACGTGGTCGAGCGCTTCGTCGCGGCGGGAATCCCCGAAGGCAAGATCTCGTGCGAGCGCGACACGTTTGTCTTCGACATCCCCGTGCCCGCGTCGGAATTCCTTGCGGTGTTCCGGAATTACTACGGTCCGACAATGAATGCGTTCGATGCTACCGAGGCGAACGGCCGCGCGGACGAACTGCTCCGCGAACTCGAGGTGCTTTTCAATGAGCAGAACCGGAGCCCGAGCAACGAGGCGACCTCCATCCCCGCGACCTTTCTGCACGTGACTGTCGAAGCGTGAGTGAGCGACGTCCCAATTATCGGGGCGGCGCGGCCGGCGGAACCCCTATCCGGTCGCGGCGCCGGCGGAAGAACCACCTTTGCCGGTTCGGCCCTCACCGGTTTGACGTCGCGAGCGTCTTAGTGAGCTCGGGTGGTCGTCGACCGATCCCACGCGTTCAGTCGGTGGAGAATTCGGCCGACGATGACCGTCGCGACCGCTGGTGCGGCAGATAGCTCGAAGTTGTCCCAGACGGCGGCTAACGTGCGGCCCATGCCGACCCCCGACGGCGACTCGCCCGCCGCGGCCAGCCGCTACCCCGAGATCCTGACGACGGCGCTCGCGGCCGAGCTA
Organism: Actinomycetota bacterium; assembly: GCA_030839005.1. Classification (GTDB taxonomy): domain Bacteria; phylum Actinomycetota; class Acidimicrobiia; order IMCC26256; family PALSA-610; genus PALSA-610. The sequence goes on from JAUZEM010000514.1 coordinate 6,312, forward strand.
CTGCACGTGCACGTCGAGTACCTACGCCGGATGGTGCGCGAAGGCCGCATTCCCGCGCACCGGTTCCCCGGCGGGCGGGAGATCCGCTTCCACCGCGACGAGCTCATCGCCTGGGTCCGGGCCCAGCCCGGCGAAGACCGTTCCCCCAGCGCGGCCGACAAAGCCCAATCGTGAACCCGCCGTCGTGAAAGCCCAGTCGTGAGCGCGCTCGCCGGCAAGGTCGTGGTCGTCACCGGCGGCAACAGCGGCATCGGCAAGGAGGCCGCGATCGGGATCGCCCGCGCGGGCGCGCACGTCGTGATTGCCGCCCGCAACCCGGCAAAGGCCGCGGCCGCGCTCGCCGAGGTCGAGTCGCGCGCCGATGCACGCGGCCGGGTCGAGACGATCCCGATCGACCTCGCGTCGTTCGCGTCGGTACACGCATTCGCCGACGCGTTCACGGCCGAGCACGAGCGGCTCGACATCTTGCTCAACAACGCCGGGGGCGTGCTGCGCAAGCGCATCGTGACGGTCGACGGCCACGAGACGCAGTTCCAAGTCAACCACCTCGGCCACTTCCTGCTGACGAACCTCCTGCACGACGCGCTCGCGCGTGGCGCTCCCGCGCGCGTTATCAACGTCTCGTCGTTCGCGCACACGACCGCGCGCAACGGGCTCGACTTCGACGACCTCGACTGGGAGCGTCGCAGGTATGGTCGTGGCTTCGGCGTTTACTCCGCGACGAAGCTCATGAACATCTTGTTCACGCGCGAGCTCGCCCGCCGCTCCGACCCCGACGTCCTGACGGCCAACGCCTTGCATCCCGGCTTCGTCGCCAGCAACTTCGCCCGCGAGGGCGACCTCGGCCTGCTCGGAAACATCGGCATGCCGCTCATCCGTCCTTTCGCGATCTCGTCCCAGAAAGGCGCGCTCACCTCCATCTACCTCGCGTCGTCTCCCGACGTCGCCGGCATCACCGGCCAGTACTTCATCAAGGGCAAGGCCGTGAAGCCCGCCGCGCCGGCGCTCGACGACGCGGTCGCCGCCCGTCTGTGGGAGATGAGCGAGAAGCTGACGGTCGGCTGAACGCGCCGTCGTGTCCGCGAACGATCGATCGCCGCTCGCCGACACCGAGGTGCATTTCCTGCGTTCGGAGCATGTCGGTGACGAATTCAAGATCTTCGTCGGACACTGCGGCGCGTCTGATCCGACACCGCCGGCGGTGCTCTACGTCGGCGACGCGAACGGGATGTTCGCGAGCGCGGTCGACATCGTCCGCTTCATGCAGCTCTCCGCGCAGCTCCCACCGATACTCGTTGTCGGGATCGGCTATCGCATGGGCGCCGTCGGCGAGACGATCCAGGTGCGTACCCGCGACTTCACTCCCACGTCCGACGCGAGCTACACCGAAATCTTCCCCGCCCAGACGATGATGGGCGGCGCACCGCGGTTCCTGGCGTTCATTCGCGACGAGCTGCAACCGTGGGTGCATGCGCGACACCGCATCGAAGCCGTCGACTCCGCCTTCTTCGGGCACTCAGCGGGCGGACTTGTTCGCGACGTACGTGCTCCTCACCGAACCGGCCACGTTCCGGAGTTACGGCATCGGGAGCCCGTCGTTGTGGTGGGACGACGACGTGATGTTCGGGTACGAGGCGCGCTATGCGGCGACGCACGACGACCTGGCGGCAAAAGTGTTCTTCGCGGTCGGCGAGCACGAGGACCATGACGGTCGCCAGCGCGAGGTGAGCCGGCTCCCGGCCGACGAACGGGCGAAGGCCGGTCTCCGCCACATCGACATGGTCGCCGATACCGACCGCATGGTCGCGTCGCTGCGCGGGCGGAACTACCCGAGCCTCGAGATCGACCGCGCGATCCTGCCCGGCGAGTTTCACGTGACCGTGCAACACGTCAACCTGTCACGCTCGTTGCGCTACCTCTTCGACGCGCCGCGCTGAACATCGCGCCGCGTGTCTCATACGCGCCCGGCGGCCACCCACGCGACTTGTGCCATGGGGACGACCGTCTGTGCCCTCGCGCGCGTGACGACCGTCACGAAATCACGACTGACGAGGAGCGTTCCGTCGATCCCGTCGGGGCGCTGGATCGTGCCCACGCTCACGCCGGCCTGCGCGTCACGCGCGAGCAGCGCGTCACGAAACCCTCGGCTCGAGGCCGCGCGCGCCCCGCCCTTCGTCGCGTGCTCGACGAGCTCGAACGAGATGGGGATGCCCGCGCCGACGTGGATCTCGACCCGGCCGAACGCGCACCGCAGCCCGAGCAGATCGTCGCCGACCTCCTCGACGAGCCCCACGAACGGCTGCGCCGCGACCGTCACCACGATCCGGTCGCCGGCGTGCATGCGTTCGCACAGCCAGTCGGCGAGGCTGCGACCGTGACGCCACTGCGCGGCGGCGTCGGCGGTGGCCGCTTCCTGCTCCGCGCGCCATTCCGCGCGCATCTCGCCGGCGACGCCCGTCAGATCGGGATGGTCCGCGTGTTCGTCGGGTTCGTCGGGTTCCGAGTGGTCGGTGTGATCGTTCCCATCCATGGGGACGCGCCTGTCAGCCGGCCGCGGCGGCCCGGTACTTCGACGTCGAGTGCTCGGGGTCCTTGTCGAACCGCGGGATGACCTCGTCGCCGAACAGGGTCACGGTCCGCTCCAGCAACTCGTGCGGATAGGTGCTGCCCGACGGTCCCATGATGAGCTGGTCGACGCCGATGTCGACCCACTTCTGGATGCCCTCCGCGCAATCGTCGGGCGTGCCCACGATCGCCCCGCCGCTGCGGAACCCCTTCTCGATCGCCTCGGGAGTGGGGTCGGGGATCTCGGCCGGCCATTCGGGTACGAACGGGGGCTTGGGGAACGTGTCGAGGTAGTGGAACACCAGCGTCTGCTGACGACCGTTCCCCGAATGCGCCATGTAGTTGCGCGCCTCGTCGCGGTCCTCGAGGCACATGAAGCTCGTCGTGATCGCGATGTTGTCGTTGATGTACTCACCCACGGGATCCGCGTTCACGATGTGCTTCTTGTACGTATCGACGAGCGGCGCCATCTTCTCGGGAGTGCCGCCGGTGAAACAGATGACGCCGATGCCCATGCGCGCGGCGCGCTCGAACGTCTCGGGATTGCCGGCCGCGACCCATAACGGCGGGTGCGGCTTCACGTACGGCTTGGGCAGCACGTTGCGCTCGGGCATCGAGAAATACTTGCCGTCGTACGAGTACGGCTCGTCGCGCCACATGCGCACGATCTCGCGGATCGCCTCGTCGAACATGTCGCGCGTCTCTTCGGGGTCGGTGATACCGAACCCGCCCATCTCGGTGCTCGACGAGCCTCGTCCCGTGCCGAACTCGAACCGGCCGTTCGAGACGACGTCCATCATCGCAACCCGCTCGGCGACACGCGCGGGGTGATTCACCGGCGGCGTGATGTTGATGATCCCCGACGCGACGTGGATGTTCTGCGTGCGTGCGAGCACCCACGCCATGAGCGTCTCGCTCGCGGAGATGTGCGAGTACTCCTTGAGGAAGTGGTGCTCGGTGAACCAGGCGTACTTCCAGTTGTGGCGGTCGCCCACCTCGCACAGCGCGATCTCGCTCATGAGCCGATCGTGCTCGGCGTTCGGGTTCTTGGCTGCGACGTCCTTGTGTACGAAGCCGCCTTGGAACAGGCCGAATTCCATGATCCGTGAACCCTCCCCTTCGCCGTCGGACCGGCGTTTTTAGAACGTGTTCTAAATCCTAGAGGAGCGGGCGATCAGTGTCCAGCACGGTCGCTCGCGGAGTGCAGCGCGGCCGGGCCCGAGCCCCCCGCGCCATTCGCGACCAGTGTCACACCTCGGCGGTACCGCCGCATCATGACCGGATCCGACACCGCCGATCACCTGCTGTTCCTCGATCACGAGAACAAGCGGCTCACGCAGTCCGATCGCGATCGCTGGTGCGGGGTCGTTCCATCCGGCGATCATTCACCCGCGATGGCTCGCTGCGAAGGGCTGATCCGGGCCGTGGCCATGTCCGCGGCGAGCCAACCCTCGAAGAATCCGTTCGTGGTCTCGCCCCAGGATGCAATCTTCGATCGCGGGGGGTTGCGTAGGGACAACGACGAGGTGCGCGACTTTCAGCCCAACTCTCC
>JAUZEM010000551.1 GCA_030839005.1 Actinomycetota bacterium
CCGGCGTGGACGATGAGCTGCGCGAACGGTTCGATCGCCGGGCGCGCGCGGTCGAGCACGGCGGCGTCGCCGCCGACCATCACGGTGAGCGTGCCGCGTTCGGCTCCGATCGATCCACCGGAGAGCGGCGCGTCGAGATACGAGGCGCCGGTCGCCGTCACCCGCGCGTGTTGTCGGCGCTCCACCGCGGGATCGATCGTGGAGGTGTCGACGACAACCTTGCCCGGCCCGAGCGCCGGCAACACCGCGTCGATCACCTCGACCACATCGGGCGAGTCGGGCACGCACAGGATTGTGATCTCGCTCGCGGCGGCGACCGCGCGCGGAGTCGCGCCCTCCCGCGCCCCCGCGGCGACGGCGGCATCGATCGGTGGACGGCTACGAGACGCGACGGTGACGTCATGGCCGGCGACGAGAAGGTGGCGGGTCATGGGCAAGCCCATCGCGCCGAGGCCGATGAATCCGATCTGCATGCGCGTCGACGCTAGTGCGGCTACCTTGCCGCGTCATGGCCGATCCGCTCTTGTTCGTCACCCAGGTCGCGCCGTATCGCGACGGGCCCGCGGGTGTGCACGGCGTGCTCGACCAGGCCGCAGTCGGCGTCGGTCAGATCGCGGAGATGCAGGGGTTGCGCGCGCGGACGATCGAGGATGTGCGGGATCTGCCGGTCGACGCGATTCGCGAGGCCCGTGCGCTCGCGCTGTTCACCATCGGCGAGACGCCTTGGAGCACGCAGCAGCAGCAGACGATCGTGGAGCGCGTCCGCGCCGGTCGCCTGGCGATATGCGCGATCCACTCCGCGACCGACTCGTGTTATGCGTGGGATGCGTACGGAGAGATCGTCGGCGCGCGGTTCGACGGTCACCCCTGGACGCAGACGTTCGTCGCGGACGTGGTCGATCCGGCGCACCCGGCGTGCGCGCACCTCGGCGCCGACTGGCGCTGGCACGACGAGGTCTACCAATTCCGCGACCTGCGGCCCGACGCGCGGGTGTTGTTGCGTGTGCGCGAGGGCGAGCTCGACCTCGCTGCCACTGGAGCTCGTCGGCCGTCGTTCGGATACCCGCTCGCGTGGTGCTTCGGCGAGGGCCACGGGCGGGTGTTCTCGACGAGCCTCGGCCACTTCCCGGCCGCATGGGAGTCGCCCTCGTATCTCCGCCATCTCGCGGGTGGGCTCGGTTGGGCGCTCGGCGAGACGGCGTGAGCCGGACTCGTAACTTCTCCAACTGGGCGTACTGGCGCCTGCACCACGAGCGGGTCGCCGCGACCGAGGAACCACCGCCGGCCGACATCGACGCGTGGTGCGCGCGTACACGTGCGCGGCTCGACGCGCGTCTCGGTGCGCATCCCGCACCTGTACCGCTCGACCTCGAGACGACCGAGGAGGTCGATCGCGGCGCTTATGCGCGCGCCCGGATCGTCTTCGACGTCGAAGAGACGATGTCGGTGCCTGCGTATCTTCTCGTTCCCCACGCGCGGCGCGACACCGCGCCGGGGCCCGCGGTACTCGCCGTGCACGGTCACGGTCCCGGGAAGGCGCGGGTATGTGGCATCGAGCGAGGCGGAGAGGGCGACGACTACGCGCACGCGCTTGCGTCGCTCGGCTACGTGGTGCTCGCGCCGGACCTGCGCGGCTTCGGTGAGCGCTCCGAGTGGATGCCCGCCGGGAACTACCACTGCGACTGGGATCTCGTGTGCGCGACCATGGCCGGCGTCGTGCCGCTCGAGCGCAACCTTTGGGATCTCGCCCGCTCGCTCGACGTTCTGTGCGCGCACCCGCTCGTCGATCCGGCGCGGGTCGCGGTCGCCGGGTTGTCGTACGGTGGTACCTGCGCGCTCTTCCTCGCCGCGCTCGACGCCCGGGTGCGGGTCGCGGTCGTCTCCGGCTATCTGTCCTCGTGGCGCGCCGCGCACGCCGTTCCGTGGAACATGTGCGGCTCGCAGGTGCTGCCTGATCAGCTCGGTGAGATCGAGCACGTCGATATCGCCGCGCTGATCGCCCCCCGGCCGCTGCTGGTGGAGTCGGGAACCCAGGACGGAATCTTTCCGGTCGGGCCGGCGCGTCAGACCGTCGACCGGCTACGCGCGGTGTACGCGCGCTTGGGCGCGCCCGACGATGCCATCGTTCACGACGTGTTCGAAGGAGATCATCGGTGGCACGGCGTCGAGGTGCCGGCCTTCTTGGAACGGTGGCTGTGAGCACGATCGACATGCGTCTCGCCGCGCTGGGCCTGGTGTTGCCGGGCCCGTACCCACCGCACGATCCCCTCGACGCCCTCGTCGTGCACGGTGGCCGGGCCCGGACCTCGGGCCAGCTCCCGAGGGATCACGACGGCAGGCTCGTCCATCCGGGTGTGCTGGGAGCCGGGCTCTCCGTCGATGACGGCGCGGAGGCCGCGCGCTGGTGCGCGTTGAACGCGCTGTCGGTGCTGCGCGCCGGCCTCGGGTCGCTCGATCGCGTTTCGCGCGTGCTCACCGTGCTCGGTTTCGTGGCGTCCGCGCCGGGTTTCGAACAGCAACCCGCGGTGGTCGACGGCGCGAGCACATTGCTGCACGACGTGTTCCGCGAAGCCGGCCGGCACAGCCGTTCGGCAATCGGCGTCGCCGCGCTTCCCCGGGGTGGCGCGGTCGAGATCGAGGTCGAGGTCGCACTCGCCGACTGATGCGCCGCGCCCGGCCGTCGGTCGCCGATGATCGTCGGTCGTCGCGGGCCCTCTCGCTCTTCGGCTCGTCGACTCGTAGGCTCCGCGCATGGGTGCGAGCATCACGATCGTGGGCGGCGGCAGCTATCACTGGGCGCCGCGCCTTCTCGCCGACTTCGCCAACACTCCGTCGTTGAACGATGTGCACGTTGTTCTGCACGATCTCGACGCCGAGCGCATGAAGCTCATGCAGGACCTCGGCAGCGAGATCGCCGCGCGACGCGGGATCGCGATGACCGTGGAAGCCGAGGGCGACCGCCGCCGCGCGATCGAGGGCGCCGACTTCGTCATCACCGCGCTGTCGGTGGGCGGCTTCGACTCGATGCAGCACGACATCGAGATCCCGCAGCGCTTCGGCATCCGCCAACCCATCGGCGACAGCGTCGGACCGGGCGGCATCCTCCGCGCGCTGCGCAGCGTGCCGGTGTTGCTCGACATCGCGCGTGACGTCGAAGCGGTTGCCCCCGACGCGTGGCTGGTGAACGTCACCAACCCGCTCACGGCGTTGTGCAGATCGGTGACGCGGGAAACGAACGTGAAGACCGTCGGCCTCTGCAACGAGTGGGTCGGGTGCTCGTGGGTCCTGAGTCTGTTGTTCGACTGCGGTATGGCGGAAATCGACCCCATCCTCGGTGGCGTCAACCACTATCCGCTGGCGACGTCGCTGCGCGTCGCGGGCGAGGACGACGCGTTCGTCCGGCTCCATGCGCTCCTCGGCGAACCGCAGCGCGCGGCGACCGAGCCGATCTGGATGGATCCGCCCGAGCGCGCAGGCTGGGTCAAGGTGTCGCCGGCCGAGTTTTGGACCAAGCTCGACGTGATCGAGAACAATCGGGTCCGCTTCGAGCTGTTCCGCCGATTCGGCGTGCTCGTCGGCTCGGGCGACCATCACTCGGTCGAGTTCATGCCGAGCTTCGTGCACGCGCGCAACGACTATGGCCGCGATTGGCGCGTTCATCACTACGGGATGCCGGGGCATCGCCGCGACGCTGACGACGACGTCGCCCATTACGAGGGGATGCGCGACGCGCCGGACGTCACTCGGATGCCGTCCGGTGAGCTCGTCGCGCAGCTTCTCGACGGCATGGTCACCGGCCAGCCGCAGCAGTTGCCCGTAAACCTGCCGAACGAGGGCAACGTCACGAACCTCGACGCCGGCGCGGTCGTCGAGATCATGGGTGTTGCCGACGGGACGGGCGTGCAGGGACGCGACAAGACGACGGTACCGGGCATCCTGGGCGAGTTCTTGCGACGCATCAACGTGGTGCAGGAGTGGACGGTCGAGGCTGCTGTCGCCGGAGATCGCGAGCTGGTGTTGGAGGCGATGCTCGCCGACCCGATTGCCGCGCAGGCGCCGTACGAGCAGATCATCCAGATGACCGACGAGATGCTCGCGGCGACAGCCCGCTGGCTGCCGCAATTCGACGCCTAGGATCGCCGGCGTGGCTCCGAGGATCGTCATCATCGGTGGTGGCAGCTACCAGTGGGTCCCCAAGCTGCTCGTCGATCTCGCGAATACGCCGACGCTCGCCGAAGCCGAGATCGTGCTGCAGGACATCGACCCCGATCCACTCGCGCCGATGGCCGACTTCGTGCGACACGTGGTCGGCCTGAAGGCACTGGGCATGACGGTGTCGACGACCACCGATCGGCGCGCGGCCCTCGCGGGTGCCGACTACGTGGTCGTCACGATCTCGACGGGCGGGTTCGCGAGCATGCGCCACGACCTCGAGATACCCGAGCGGCACGGCATCAAGCAGTCCGTCGGCGACTCGGTCGGTCCCGGCGGCGTCATGCGCGCCCTGCGCAATATCCCGGTCCTGGTCGCCATCGCCCGTGACATGAGTGAGCTCTGCCCCGACGCGTGGATGCTCAACATCACGAACCCGATGACGACGCTGTGCCGCGCGGTGACGCATGAAACGAGCATCCGGACGGTCGGCCTGTGTCACGAGATCGCGGGTGCACAGTTCGCGCTCTCTCTGCTCCTCGACGCGGGCTTCCTCGACCTCGATTTCGAGCTGGTGGGCGTGAACCACTTGCCGATCTTCACCACGTTGCGCGTGAACGGCGAAGACGCATTCGATCGGCTCCGCGCGCTGCTGGCTGATCCCGACGGTCTCGGCGAGCAGCCCGTGAAGCTTCCGCCGTGGTTGGGCGCCGAAGCGGAGAGCCTCGCGGGCGGTATCCGAAAGCGTGACATCCTCGAACATCACAGAGTCAAGCTCGCGCTCTTCGAGCGTTTCGGCGTGCTCCCGGGTGCCGGCGACCGCCACCTCGTCGAGTTCTTTCCCGGTTTTCTCACCGAAGAATCCGGATGGGGGAAGCGCTGGGGCGTGGCGCTGACCACCATCGCCGATCGAGAGAAAGACGCGGGCGAGTTCAAGAAGGAGCTCGCCAAGATGCGCGCCTCCGACGAAGTTCCGACGATGCCGTCGGGCGAGATGGTTGCGCCGATGATCGACGCGTTCCTGCGCGACCGGCCGCACGCGTTCCCGCTGAATCTGCCCAACTCCGGCCAGGCCCCCGACCTGCCTCCGGACGTGGTCGTCGAGGCGATGTGCGTCGCCGACGGCCACGGCCTGCATCCGCGCGACCAGACCCGGTTGCCCGCCGTGCTCGCCGAATGGGTGCGCCGCATCTCGGCTGCGCAGGAGGCGACGGTCGCGGCCGCACTCTCGGGCGATCGCGCCAAGGTCGTCGAGGCGATGCTGCTCGACCCACTCGCGGGACGCATCGACTTCGACCACGTCGAGCAGATGACCGCCGAGATGCTTGCTGCGACCGCGCCGTGGCTGCCCCAATTCGCGTGAGCGGTGAACTGCGGTTCGACGCGCTGAACGTGCACGTCGGGCGCGACGTCGAGCAGATGGCGCGTGACGCGGCCGCGGAAGCGGCCTCCGTGATCCGGGCCGCGACCTCCGCCCGCGGCGAGGCGAACGTGATGCTCGCCACCGGCAACTCGCAACTCGCGTTCCTCGCGGCGCTCGTCGAGGTTCCCGATATCGCATGGGAGTCCGTGCGCGCGTTCCACATGGACGAGTACGTCGGGCTCCCGCCGTCGCACCGCGCGAGCTTCCAGCGCTACATGCGCGAGCGGGTCGCAGCCCGGTTGTCGGTGAAGGAGTTCAACTATCTGTCGGGTGACGCATCCGATCCCGAGCACGAAGCGGCCCGATACGCCGCATTGTTGCGGGCCCATCCACTCGACTTGTGTTGTGCGGGGATAGGGGAGAACGGACACCTCGCGTTCAACGACCCGCCCGTCGCAGACTTCGACGACCCGCGCGACGTCAAGATCGTCGCGCTCGAACCGGCGTCGCGCCGCCAGCAGGTCGCCGAGGGTCACTTCGCGGCGATCGGCGACGTACCCACCCACGCGATCACCGTCACAATCCCGGCCCTGCTCCGGGCCGGTCGGGTGCTCGTGATCGCGCCCGAAGCGCGCAAGGCGAAGCCCGTGCACGAGGCGCTGTACGGACCGGTCACGACCGCGTGCCCGGCGTCGATCCTGCGCCGGCAGCCGAACGCCACGCTGTATCTCGACGCGGAGTCGTCGGCACTCCTCGAAACATGAGGGTCGCAGTCATCGGTGGGGGGTTCGGGCGGCGGGTCGTCGCGCCGGTGTTCGCCGAGACGGACGACTGCGAGGTCGTCGACGTCGTAACCGCTCGCGACGAACGCGCGGTGCGCGCCGCGGCGACGCGTCCGGACGTCGATCTGGTCAGCGTGCACTCTCCTCCGTTCCTGCACGCCCCGCACGTGCGTCTCGCGCTGGGTGAGGGCAAGGCCGTGTTGTGCGACAAGCAGTTTGCGCTCGACGCCGACGAGGCGGCGGATCTCGAAGCCGAGGCGCGTGCGGCGGGCGTGGTCGCGCTCTGCAACTTCGAATTCCGGTACGCGCCGGCGCGCGCCCTGCTGCGGGAAATGGTCGACGAGGGCGCGCTCGGTCGGATCGAGCATGTTCAGATGACTCGCCTCTCCGCCGGCTCTCGCGTTCCGCTGCGACGCTGGGGCTGGCTCTTCGATCGCGCGCTGGGCGGCGGTTGGATCGGCGCGTGGGGTTCACACGCCGTCGACACGCTGCGCTCGATCTTCGGCGCGGAGGTGACCGAGGTGCAGGCGCTGCTACGCATGGATGTGCGCGAGCGTCCCGACGACCGCGGTGACCTGCACACTTGCACCGCCGAGGACGGCTTCAGCGCGTCGCTCGTACTCTCGAACGGCGCGACCGTCGCGATCGACAGCGGATTCGCCGCGGTGGCGAACGTCACGCCTCGCTTCACGGTGTTCGGCTCCCGCGCGATTGCCGAGTTGGTCGGCGAGACACGCATCTCCATCCGGCAGGCGGACGGCTCACGGGAGACGATCGACCTCGCGGACGACGAGGAAGCCGACGGCCACCTCGGGCCGATGCGCCGCTTTGCCGAGGTGGTGCGAGACGCGGTCACGTCCGGCGAGCTCCCGCCCCATGCACCGACGTTCTCCGACGGCCGAGCGTGTGACGAGGTGCTGGACCAGCTCCGGGCCGCCCCCTTCGCTCCGGGCCCGGTCGATCCTTCGTAGCTCCTGGTCTAGGTTCGGCGCATGCCGAGCGATCTGACCTTGAAGACCATGAATGGAATCCACCGCGCCCTGCTCAAGATCAGCGGAGGGCGCATCGGTTGGGAGGCATCGAAGATGCCGGTTCTGGAGCTCACGACGACCGGACGCAAGTCCGGCCAAGCCCGTTCCGTGATGCTCACGTCGCCGTTCCAGGAAGGCACGACGATCGTGGTCGTCGCATCCCGCGGCGGCGACGACCATCATCCGGCCTGGTTCCTCAACCTGCGCGACACGCCCGATGTCGAAGTCGCGTTCAAAGGTGCGCCGAAGCGACCGATGAAGGCACGCGTCGCGACGTCGGACGAGCGGGCGCGTCTGTGGCCGCTCGTCGTCGCCGATCACAAGAACTACGCCGGGTATCAGGTCAAGACGACGCGCGAGATCCCGCTCGTGTTGCTCGAGCCCGCGAGCTGACCGAAACGCACGCGCTCAGGTACGGGCCGGAACCCCTTCGAGCGCGAGCTCGAACACGCGGCGCCAACCCGTACCCGCGATCTGCAGCGACGACAACTGGCGCTCGGCGTCGTCGCGCGCCTCGCCCGCGTCCTCGTCGCCGAGAACCTCCAGCACGCACGCGCGCGCGAGTGCGGCGATCGCGTGCTCCAACCGTGCGTCGGTGGCCGTTGCGATCGCGTGCGCGGCGTCGACGCTGCCCCGCCCGTCGCCGCTCCCGGTCTGCACGTGCACGAGGCTCTCGGCCCACAGCGCGATCATCCGGTCGGAGTACGTCCCGCCGCTGCGCTCGTTCATCTCCTCCAGGACGCGGCGGGCGTCGTCGCAGCGGTGGGCAACGGCGAAGGCGAGGGCGAGCCGGCACCCGAGTCCGAGCCGCGGACCGTCGTCGGTAGCGGTCGCGTACGAACCCTCGAGTGCCTCGATCGCGCTGTCGACGTCACCGAGCTGCAGCCGTGCGAGCCCGATCGCGGCGACGACGTCGGCCGCGCCGAGCTCGTTCTCGTCCGCCGCCTGCACCTTCTCCAGAACCTGTTTGGCCTCCACGGCGTTGCCGCGCTGGAGATGCACCGATGCTTCGACGAGGTACGGAAACGAATGCATGGCCTCATCCGGCATCGTGCGTGCGACCTCGTAGTAGCGCGCGAGCGTCGATGCGTACGCGTCGTCGTGACCGAGCTCGGCCTGGGCGCGGACCACCGACGCGGTCGACATGACCTCGCCCCACCGGTCGCCGATCTCGCGGAACAGCTCGATGGCGTCATTGCCGCGTTCGACACACTCGCGTATTCGTCCGCTCCAGAGCGCGACGTTCGCGAGCAGCACGTTCATCATGCCGACCGCCCACCGATTGCCCGTCTCGCGGCCTTCGATCGAGATGTGCTCGGCGATCGCGGCGGCCTCGTCGAGCCGGCCCTGGTTGTAGCGCACGAACGCGAGCAGGCCATAGGCCCAGCTGAGGCCGCCCCAGTCGCCGAGCTCTCCGAAAAGATCGGCCGACTCCTCGAGCCGGTTCTCGGCTCGGGGGATGTTGCCGTGCGTGAAAGAGATCCACGCGAGGTTCTGCAGCGCCCACGCCGAGCCCCGTTGGTTGCCGGACGAGCGGAAGGAGCCGAGCGCCTCCGACACGAACCGCTCCGCTTGTTCGAGGTCGCCGCGGAAGAGGTGCGTCATACCCAGCCCGCGGAGCACGTTGGCCGCGCCCGACTCGTCATCGAGGTCGCGCCAAAGTGTCAACGCTTCACCAAACGTCGCTTCGGCGACGTCGTAGGCACCGATCGCCGCTTCACCTTCGCCGAGCAACGTCAACGCGACGGCCTCTTGGAACCGGTCGCCGGCGGCGCGCGCCTCCGTGAGCGCAGTCAGCGCGTCGTCGCGCCCGTCGTCGAGCATGCGTCGTTGGATGCGGGCCCGGGCGCGGCCGAGGAGCGCAGTCCGCCGCGCGTCGGTGTTCTCGCTTCCGAGCAGCGCGAGCGCGCGGTCGTGATGCCGCTCCGACAACAGCCACGATTCGACGGACTCGTCTCGCTCGGCGGCGCGCATCAGGGCGTCGACGGCTTGGGCGCGGATGTCGTCGGGAACTCCGTTCACCGCGCCGAGCTCCTCGACGAGCTCGGCGGCAGTGGCGAGATGATGCGCGGCCTGATCGACGGCTTGCTCACCGCGCGCCGCGAGCACGGGTGCGACCAGGGCGTGGCGGCGGGCCCGCTCGGCCTTGGTGAGCGTTCCGTAGGCGATCTCGCGAATGAGCTCCGACTTGAAGTGGAACTCGTCGTGATCGATGAGGAGGAAGTCGCGTTCGGCGAGATCGTCGAGCCGCCGGCCCGCGTCGGGGCGTGCGGCCAGGGCAAGGACCGCCGCGATCGGACCGCTGCCACCGACGATCGCACAGTCTTCCAGCAGCGACCGCTCGGACGATTCGAGTGCGTCGAGCCGGGCCGCGACCAAGCCGTGGAGCGTCGCCGGCAACGCGTGGAGACGATTGCTGTCGCGCGTCTCTTGCACGAACGCCACGAGCTCTTCGACGAAGAACGGGTTTCCGCCGCTCCGCTCGAGCAAGAACTCGACGGTCTCGTCGTCGGCCTCGCCGCAGAACAGCGCGCGCACGAGCGCGGCGGTCGAGACGCGGTCGAGTGGGTCGAGATGTAGCGCCAGCTCGTTGTGCTGTCCCGGCGCCGGCTTCCATCGGTCGTCGAGACCGGGGCGCGTGGTGGCGACCAGGACGAAGGGCCGGTCGTGCAGCCGCGCGAGGACGCGATCACACAGCTCGAGCGCTTCGTCGCTCGCCCAGTGCAGGTCGGAGAGTGTGAGCACGAGCGGTCCGCTCGACGCCAGCGCTTCGAAGAACGCGATCGTCGAACGCAGCGCGTCGTCGCGTGCCCGGGCCGGGTCGACGCCCGGGCGGGTCACGCCGTCCATCAGATAGAGCAGCCCCTCGACTAGACGTTCGCACTCGGCCGCGTCGGGCGGAAGGCCCAGCGCGTTGCTGACGCGCTCGACGACGCGGGCGCGTCGGTCGCTCATCGCATTGGTGTCGACGCCGTCGAGGTCGACGTTGCACGCACGGCGCAGCGCCTCGCCGAACCCGACGAAGAGGTTCGCGTCACCGTACGGAACGAACTGTCCGGTGAGTACCTCCGCGCCGAAATCGCGCAGGGCGCGAAGTCCGAGCTCGCTCGCGAGCCGGCTCTTCCCGACTCCGGCCTCACCCGAGAGCAACACGAGCTGTGCGCGCCGGCGGCGGATCGCCATCGCGACGACCTGCTCGAGCGTGGCGACCTCCGAGTCGCGGCCGAGGAGTGGCGCCTGCTCGCGGATTCGTCGACGACCCGGCGGCGCGGGCGCGTCGATCGCCTGGTAGGACTCGACCGGCTGCTCGCGTCCGCGCAAGCCCTGCGGCCCGAGCGAGTCGTAGCGAATCGAGGCGCGGGTTGCGGCGTAGGTGGCCGGCCCGACGATCACGTCTCCTGGCCCTGCGAGCTTCTCGAGCCGCGAAGCCGTGTTGACCACGTCGCCCATCACGGTCGCCTCGCCGCCGGCCCGCATCGCCCCTACGAGGACCTCGCCCGTGTTCACCCCGATGCGCATCTGCACGCGGATACCGAGATCGGGGGCGAGCGCGGCGAGTGTCCCGTGCATCCGCAGCGCGGCGCGCACGGCTCGTTCGGCGTCGTCCTCGTGGGCTATGGGCGCTCCGAACATGGCCACGATCTCGTCGCCGACGATCTTGTCGAGATGGCCGCCGAAGGCGACGATGTCGGCGACGAGCGCCTCGAAGCACGCGTCGACGAGACGTTTCACCTGCTCGGGGTCGCTTCCGGCCGAGAGTGCGGTGAAACCCACCAGGTCGGCCATGAGCACGGTGACGAGGCGGCGCTCGTCGGCCGCGACGATCAGGCGCTGCCCGCACTCCGCGCAAAAGCGTGCGCCCTCCGGTGCGGGCACACCGCACGCCGGACAGGTCATCCGCTCACGATACCGGGCTCCCGGTGTGACCAACGCCCCGATTCGGGTGTTTCGCGTTCAGTTCGACGGCCGCCGTGCCGACAATCGTTGAGAGCCGGGAGGGCTGAGATGGAGCGGTTGCGGGCGAGCGGTGTGCAGGGCGAGTTCGAGGCGTTCGACGACGCCGCCGGCACGACGCTGTTCGTTGTCCTCCCGCATCCCGTATTCGTCGTCGCGGTCGACGGCGACGACGACTTCCGCTTCATCTATACGAACGACGCATACCGACGGTTGCTCGGCGACGACACCGCAACGGGCGATCTGCGCCAGGTCGTGCCCGCCAACGCGCTTGTCGCGCACGTGCGAGCCTTCGCCCGCGCGGCTCGCGAGCGCCGGACGATCGCATTCGAAGCCGAGTGGGGAAGGTCGATTCCGCCGCGCCGGGTCGCCGTCGACGTGACCCCGCTGGTCGGGACGGACGGAGTCTGCGAAACGCTCGTAGGTGCCGCGTACGACGTGAGCGAGCATCGCCGGATCGAGGCCGAGCTCGCGCATCGCACCCGCCACGATCCGCTCACCGAGCTGCCGAACCGCGTACTGCTGGTGGAATGGCTGCAGGAGGCGCTCGCCTCGTGCACCGACGATGCGTTCGTCGGTCTCGTGCTGCTCGATATCGATCACTTCAAGGTGGTGAACGACAGTCTCGGCCTCGAAGCCGGCGACGAGTTGCTCGCGACCGCGGCGCGCCGCCTCGACCGCGTGCTGCGAGCCGGCGACCGCCTGGCGCGCGTCGGCGGCGACGAGCTCGCGGTCGTCTGCCGCAACGTGCGACACGTCGATGACGTGCTCGCGCTCGCGCGGCGTCTGCGTGCGGTCTTCGATCAGCCCTTCTCGTTGGGTGAAGACGAGGTATTCCTCGATGCGAGCGTCGGGGTCATCGTCTCCGACGGGCCGCACGACACGCCCACGCGACTCCTGCGCGACGCCGACGTCGCGGTGTTCGCCGCCAAGGATCTCGGTCGCGGACGGGTCGAGCTGTTCGACGGCACGATGCGCGATCGCGCGGTGAGGCGGCTCGAGATCGAAAGTTCTCTCCGTGGCGCGCTCGTGCGGGGCGAGTTCCGCCTCCACTACCAGCCGGTGGTCGCCATCGCCGGTTCGGAGATGGTGGGTCTCGAGGCACTCCTGCGCTGGCAGCACCCCGACCTGGGTCTGCTCGGACCGGCCGACTTCCTCGAGGTCGCGGAGGAGACCGGCCTGATCGTTCCCATCGGCGCGTGGGTGCTGCACGAAGCGTGCTCGCAAACCGCCCGCTGGTGCGCGGAGCGGCCGCACGAGTCGCCGCTCTCCGTCGCAGTCAACCTCTCGGCTCGCCAGCTCAACCATCCCGAGCTCGTCTCGATCGTCGATTCCGTGCTTGCGGCCACGCGACTCGATCCGACGCTGCTGACGCTCGACATCAACGAGACCGTCCTCGTGGAGAACCGCGAGCAGGCGGCGGACGTGCTGCAGCAGCTTGCGGCGCGCGGCGTGCGCATCGCGATCGACGACTTCGGTACCGGCCAATCGTCGCTCGCGCACCTGAACGTGCTTCCCGTCCACGCCCTGAAGATCGACCGCTCACTGATCGAAGGTCTCGGCCGGCACGAGAACGATTCGGCGATCGTCTCGGCGATCGTCGGCCTCGGGCATGCGCTCGGCCTCACGGTCACGGCCGTTGGCATCGAGAACGACATGCAGCTCCACACCATGCGCACGCTCGGGTGTGACCGCGCCCAGGGCTATTACTTCGCGCGGCCGCAGCCCGGTGAGGTCGTCCGCGCGCTCGTCCACCGCCGCTTCCGGTGGAGCGAGCGGGTCAGCGCCTGATCACTCGGGTACCTGCCAGGCGCGCAGGATGCTCCAGGCGAAGATTCCGGTCCCGTGGCCGTCGCTCCATCTGATCGTGAGGCCCCAGCCGCCGACCAGCTCGGCGTCGACTGCGGTCAGCGCCAGCAGCGAACGCGGATTCGGCCCGACGACTCGTCCCTGCTCGCGCAGACCCCGGCATTCTGCGCACGGACAGTTCCGCCGCAGCTCCTCCAGACCGAAATGCGACACCGTGCCGTCGGGCCAGCGCAAGGTGAGACCGGCGGCGCGATCGAGCTCCACCTCGGTGGGGGCCTCGACGTCGGGAAGGTCGAACGTCACCGCGCGAGTGTGGCCCAAACCGGACTCTGGGGTTGAATGGCAGGGGAAAGGGGTTTCGTATGGGGCGTATGCCGCTGCTCTCCGAAGCCGAGGTCGAATCCGCCCTCGCCGTCCTCTCGGGGTGGTCGCGTTCGGGCGACGAGATCGAGAAGACGTTCGAGCGCGACTCGTTCGCCGATGCGATCGCGTTCGTCGTGCGGGTCGGCTTCCTGGCCGAGGCCGCCGACCATCATCCCGACCTCGACATTCGGTGGCGGCGAGTCCGTGTGGCGTTGACGACGCACGACTCGGGTGGACTCACCACGAACGACACCGACCTGGCAAAACAGATCGAGCAGATCGAGGAGATCGCGTAGCCGTGCCGATCGTCGTCGCGCTCGTGATCGTGGGGTTGCTGCTCCTGTTCATGTGGATCTCCGTGGGTCGCGAACCCGGTCCCGGACCGTCCGACGTCGCGATCGCCTATGAACGCGCGTGGGACGAGCTCGACTTCGGGCTTCTCTACGACCTGTCGGGCGCCGAGCTCCGCGACGGGCTGCGGCGCGACCAGTTCATCGCGGCCAAGCGCGCGGCGTATGCGAACGCCGGGAAAGATGCCCGGATCGGCGCGCGGATCACCGTGGAGACGTCGATCGCCGGTCACCAGACCGCGCTGGTCGTCACCCGGGTGGTGGCGGGCGGCGTGGTGCGCAACAACGTCATGCTCGACCACACGGCGAACGGCTGGGTCGTCATCGGTTACTCGTTGCGACCCGATACCGAGGCGGTCCCCCCAGCCCCGTCGACGTGACGTGCGCGGGAGTGCTGCTCACCGGAGGTGCGAGCCGCCGGATGGCGACCGACAAGGCGAGTATCCGATGGCGCGGTGAGACGCTCGCGGCGCGTGCTGCGCGCGTGCTCGCGGTCGCGTGTGATCCGGTGATCGAGGTCGGCTCGGCCGCGAGTGAGTTGCGGTGCGTGCGCGAGGATCCGCCCGGCTCGGGTCCGCTCGCCGCGTTGCTCGCCGGCGCGCGCGCCCTCGGCTCGCAAGGCGCGGTCGTGCTGCTCGCGTGCGACCTCCCCTTCGTCGAGCCGCCGATCATCTCCTTGCTCGCTGATTGGCCGGGACGGCAAACGGTGATCCCCACCGTCGACGGTCGCCTGCAGTACGCGTGCGCGCGGTACGGACCGGACGCGCTCGAGCGGGCGGAGATTGCGTTCGCGGCGGGGGAGCGCTCCTTGCGTTGCGCGGGCGACGGCGACCGGGACGAGCTGTCGGAGGCGCAGTGGCGAGCGGTAGGCCCGGCGAACACGTTCGCCGACGTCGACACTCCGGCGGACCTCCGCCGGCTGGGTCTCTCGTAGCATCCATCCCGTGCGGACGCAGTGGAGGTGCGCCGAAGGGCGCGCCGCAGCGAGGGAGCCGTGTTGATGCGCCTATCAGATGCGGTGGTTCGTCGTGCGGTCACTCATGTGCAGGTGCTCG
This sequence comes from Actinomycetota bacterium, assembly GCA_030839005.1. GTDB lineage: Bacteria > Actinomycetota > Acidimicrobiia > IMCC26256 > PALSA-610 > PALSA-610. Next base: position 14,860 of record JAUZEM010000551.1, read on the forward strand.
GCTTCGACGGCGGCGGGGCGCGGCTGCGGCCGGATCAGCTGGTCACCGAGGAGCCGATGGAGGTGCGGGTGGCGGGTCCGCGCCAGGAGCCCGCGCCGTTCGCGGTCGCGATGCGCACGCCGGGAAACGACTTCGAGCTCGCGGCCGGTCTGTGCCTCACCGAGGGACTGCTGGCCGGCTCGGACGACCTCGACGGCATCGCGTACTGCCTCGGGCGCGATCACGAGCAGCTGTTCAACGTCGTCACCGTCCGGCTGCGAACGCCCGTTCCCGAGGATGTGCGCGATCGCCGCTACTTGTCGAACTCGTCTTGCGGGATCTGCGGCAAGGCCGCGCTCGAGGAGATCGAGGTGCGCTGCGCGCCGGTTGGCGCGGGTCCGATAGTGGCGGCGAGCGTGCTGAGCTCGCTGCCCGACCAGCTCGGCCGCCATCAGCGCGTCTTCGACCAGACCGGCGGATTGCACGCCGCGGCGCGCTTTTCGGCCGACGGAACACTCCGCTTTGCCCGCGAGGACGTCGGCCGGCACAACGCGCTCGACAAGCTCGTCGGCCACGCGCTGCTCGAGGGTGAGCTCCCGCTCACGAACGACATCCTGCTCGTCTCCGGTCGGTTGTCGTTCGAGCTCGTCCAGAAGGCGGCGGTCGCGGGCCTTCCAGTGCTGTGCGCGGTGTCGGCGCCGTCGAGCCTGGCGGTCGCGGCCGCCGAACAGTTGGGCCAAACCGTCGTCGGCTTCCTGCGCGACGGCCGGTTCAACGTGTACACGCGTCCCGAGCGCGTCGACGTGCGCGGATGAGGTTGAACCTGCGCTGGAGACGCCGCAATCGCGGCGGCGATCTCGTCAAGAGCCGGCGCGGGGTGCGGCGCGACCAGTGGGTCGGTTGGAGACCGAACGGCATCGGCGAGCAGAAGCCGAACCACTACGGCGCGATCGTGCACACGATCTGGGACAACCGTCGTGAACTGCCGTACGCGATGCGCATCCTGCGCAAGGGTGTGTGCGACGGGTGCGCGCTCGGCGTCGCCGGCTTCCACGATTGGACCATCAGCGGCGTGCATCTCTGTACGACCCGGCTCGATCTGCTGAAGCTGAACACCTCGCGTGCCATCGACGAGGAGCACTTCGCAGATGTCGATGCGCTCACCCGGCTCGACGGCCGGCGCCTGCGTGAGCTCGGGCGGCTCGCGTACCCGATGATTCGGCGCAAGGGCGAGCGCGGGTTCACGCGCGTGTCGTGGGACGCGGCGCTCGACGTCGTTGCGGAGCGGATCCGCGCCACCTCTCCTGACCGCGTCGGCCTCTACCTCACCGCGCGCGGGATCACCAACGAGGTCTACTACACGGCGCAGAAGGCGGCTCGTTTCATCGGAACGAACAACGTCGACAACGCGGCCCGGGTGTGTCACGCACCGTCGACGTCGGCACTCAAGGACGCGATCGGCGTCGCCGCGACGACGTGCTCCTACCGCGACGTGATCGAGAGCGATCTCATCGTGCTCTTCGGTTCGGATGTGGCCAACGCCCAGCCCGTCTTCATGAAGTACCTGTATCTCGCCAAGCAACGCGGCGCGCGGGTCGCGGTCGTGAACCCGCTGCGAGAACCCGGTCTGGAGCGCTATTGGGTACCGTCGAACGTCGAGAGCGCGCTCTTCGGCACGAAGGTCGCCGATGAGTTCTTTGCCATCCACACTGGCGGCGACGTGGCGTTCGTCAACGGTGTCCTCAAGGAGCTGTTGGCCGTCGGCGGCATCGACCGCGGCTTCGTGAACGAGCACACGGTCGGCTTTGACGCGCTGCTTGGTCAACTCGAGGACGAGTCGTTCGACCGGCTCGAGCAGGGGTCAGGCGCGACGCGCGACGACATGGCGCGCTTTGCGCGGATGTACGCGTCGGCGCGCTCCGCGGTGCTCGTCTGGTCGATGGGTGTGACCCAGCACGTCTCGGGTGTCGACAACGTGCGCGCGATCGTGAACCTCGGTCTGGCGCGCGGGAACGTCGGGCGACCCGGTGCGGGTCTCATGCCGATCCGCGGGCACTCGGGCGTGCAGGGCGGCGCGGAGATGGGCTGTTACGCGACCACATTTCCCGGTGGCGGCCCGATCACCCGAGAGGCGGCCGCCGAGCTCGGCACGCAGTGGGGCTTCGACGTGCCGGCGTCGCCGGGCCTGACCGCGGCGGCGATGGTCGACGCGGCGCGGCACGGCGATCTCGACGTGCTGTGGTCGAGCGGCGGCAACTTTCTCGACGTCTTGCCGGCGCCCGACGTCACGCGAATCGCGCTCTCCCGCGCCGCGCTGCGCGTCCATCAGGACATCGTGCTCACGCATCAGATGCTCGTCGACCCCGGCGAGGTGGTAGTGCTGCTTCCGGCGGCGACGCGCTATGAGCAAGAGGGCGGCGGGACGTCGACGACGACGGAGCGCCGGGTCGCCTTCAGTCCCGAGATCCCCGGTCCACGCGTCGGAGAAGCGCGCAGTGAATGGCGCATCTTCGGCGACATCGCACGGCGCGTGCGTCCGGACCGGGCGGCGATCTTCGGCTGCGAGTCGGCCGAGGCGATCCGCGCCGAGATCGCGCGTGTCGTCCCCGCGTACGCAGGTATCGAGCGACTGCACGCCACGGGTGACGCGATCCAGGTCGGAGGCGCGCTTCTGTGCGAGGGCGGCGCATTCCCGACCCCCGACGGCCGCGCGCACTTCGCCGTCGTCACGCACCAACGCGTCGACCGGCCCGACGGTCATTTCGTGCTGTCGACCCGGCGCGGCAAGCAGTTCAACACCATGGTCTGGAACGACGTCGACCCTCTGACCGGCGCGCGCCGCGATGCGCTGTTCGTCGCGCCGGTCGACGCGACCGCGCTGGGCCTACGCGACGGCGACGCGGTGCTCGTGCGGTCGCAGCACGGCGAGATGCGCGCCCGGGTGCACGTCGCCCCGATCCGGCCCGGCAACGTGCAGGCGTTCTACCCGGAGGCGAATCCGTTGCTCGCCCCGGCCCGGCGCGATCCGATCTCGGGCGTTCCCGACTACAACGCGTTCGTCGAGGTGGTTGTAGAGGAATGACGTTGACGCCCGATGTGCTCCTCGAGCTGTTCGTCGACGTCGCGCGCGTCGTGCGGCGTGCCGTCGACGCGATCGACGCGATCGAGTTGCGCCGGCGTACCGATCGCGACGGGCAGTACGCGCTCGACGTCGTCGCCGACGCCGAGGCGTGTCGCGTGCTGCACCGTGCCGGCGTGCGGATCGTGAGCGAGGAGTCGGGTGTGCACGAACGCGAAGGAGCGACGATCACGGTCGTGGTCGACCCGGTCGACGGGTCTACCAACTGCTCCCGCGGCATCCCGTACTGGGCCACCTCGATCTGCGCGCTCGATGCCGACGGCCCGGTCGCCGGGCTCGTCGTGAACCAGGCCACGGGCGTGTGCATCACCGCGGTGCGCGGAAGCGGCGCGTTCCGCGACGGCGTACGGCTGCGTCCGTCGTCGACGACTCGGGTCGAGGACGCGATGGTGTACCTCACGGGAACCCCACCGGCCTTGCCTCCGTGGAAGCAATTTCGCGCGCTCGGCTCGGCCGCGCTCGGACTGTGTGAGATCGCGGCCGGCAGTCTCGACGGCCTCCTCGACGCGGGCGGCTTCCACGCGCCGTGGGACTATCTCGCCGGCTACCTCGCGTGCGTCGAAGCCGGCGCCGTGGTGCGGGACGCCCGGGGCCGGGCGCTCGTCACCGACGACGGCAACGCGCGGCGCCAGCTCATCGCGGCCGGCACCCCCGAGCTCGTCGAGGCACTCGCCGCAGGATTTGCGTGAGCCCGCTCGACTACCACGACCTGCTCGCGTGCGCCGACCGTGCCGCGCGCGCCGGCGGCGACATCGTGCGCCGCTCGTTCGGCAGCCACCTGGCAGTCCGCGAGAAATCGCCCGGCGACTGGGTCAGCGAAGCCGACCTCGCGAGTGAGCACACGATCCGTGAGCTCTTGACGCGCGATTCGGGCCTGCCGGTGTACGGCGAAGAGGCCGGAGGAGACGACTTCGACACCGGCTGGCTCGTCGACCCGCTCGACGGCACCGCGAACTTCGTGCACGGGTTCGACGCGGTCGGCGTCTCGGTCGGCCTGATCGAGGACGGTGTGCCCGTCGTCGGCGTAGTGCACGCGCCCCTGCTCGACCGCACGTTCTGCGCGGCGCGTGGCGTTGGGGCATTTCGCGACGAGCGACCCCTGCACGTGAGCGCGCGTGCTCCCGAGCAGGCGATCGTCGCGACCGGTTTCCCCTTCCGGCGCAAGGAGCTGTTGCCCGTCTACGAGCGGGTGCTCGCCGCCGCATTGCGCGGCTTCGAGGATCTCCGCCGGGCCGGAGCCGCCAGCCTCGACCTCTGCTGGACCGCGGAGGGGGTGTTCGACGGATTCTTCGAGCTGCGCCTCGGTCCGTGGGACGTCGCCGCGGGCGGCGTGATCGTGCGCGAGGCCGGCGGTGTCGTTACCGACTGGGACGGCGACGACCGGGACTGGCTGCGATCGGGAAACGTGCTGGCCGCGCCCCCCGCCGTCCACGAGGTCCTGATCGAGATCGTTGCCGCGACGGCCGATACCACCTGAGCCGCCCGTCCAAAAATCATTTGACGGGCCTTTCGGATCATGGTCCGATGGTCGCTCGAATGTTGGACGCACGAGAAGGCCCGCCTCGCATGACCGCCCGCATGTACGCAACCCAGGCCAATGACATGGCCGGGAGCGCGCGCGTGCGTGTCTTCCAGCCGTGCCCGGTCTCGCCGGCCTTTGCGCCCTGGTCGCCGATTTCGCTCGGTACGACGGCACACAAGCACGGTCGGCCCCGACGCCTCGAGGTGTTCCATCCGTAGCAGCCGCTACCAGGGAGCATCCACCAGGCCGTCGGGGCAACCCGGCGGCCTTTTTGTTTCTCCGGACCCGAACCACACCAAACGATCGACGAACCCACGAGACGACGGACAAGACAGAGAAGACGACAGACAAGACGACAGACAAGACGGGGAGTGATCGGCGATGTTCGCCATCCAGCCTTTCGAGACCGACGAGCCCATCCGAGAACCCGACTGGCAGGAAAACGCGCGCTGCAACGACGGCACGGGCTCGATGACCGAGCTGTTCTTCTCCGAGCAACTCGACGACATCGCGGCCGCCAAGGCCTTTTGTGTCGAGTGCCCGGTGAAGGAGACCTGCCTGGAGGCCGCCCAGGAGCGGCGCGAGCCGTGGGGCGTCTGGGGTGGCGAGCTGTTCGTGAACGGCAAGATCGTCGCCCAGAAGCGCAAGCGCGGACGCCCGCCCAAGGTGCGACCCGAGCTGGACGTTCCCCAGGCGCAGTCGGCCTGATCAGAGCGCCGGCGCGGCACGCGCGCCGGGTTTGCCGCAGGCGCGGGCCGGGACAACGAGACGTGAGCGGCATCCCCCGCCCGCTCACGGATGCGAGTCCCGGCCTGCGAGCGGTGCCGGGCGTGTTTATTGGCGCGGCCGGATCTGATCCGCGCCGAACGAGACGGGGAGCACAACGCCGTCGGAGTGGCGCCGCAATCGGAACCGGTCCTGGTCGACGGATGCGATCGCGAACCCGCTCGCCCAGTGGCCCTCGTAGCGGGTCAGGACCTCGACCTCGGTCCCGGTCCTGAGCGACAGGGTCTTACCGGCGTCCAAGGGGGTCATGATCTCCCTCCCTCTGCGAGGTCTGCCGTGCCACCGATGAGCGGGCGCGCAACGGATCACGCCGTCCGGATGGCCGACGACTCGTTATCGGCCGCCCGCGCCGCGCGCTTGAGGCAGCGCCGACGGTTCAGGCCGGGTTTCCGACCAGCGCGTTTTGCAGCGCGCACAGCGCGGCGCCGGGCGGCGGCAGGCCGAGGTAGGACCGGTGGTATTCGCCGCCGTGGCATGCGTCCCAGGATGCGGCCCAGTCTTCGGCGCCGCCCGGTTCCGACCAGCCGGCACCCTGTGCGCCGCCGGAGAAGAAGTGGGCGGCGTCACAGCCGCGTGCCGCGCACCACTGCCCGATCTTGGTGGGATTCAGGCGGGCGAAATCCCACGCGTGTCCGGACTCGTGTAATGCGACGACGTGCAAGTACGTGCCGGACTCGCCGGCGCGGACGTACAGCGTCGTCGTGCCGGACGGGTCAGTGAGACCGAGCAGGCCCGAGCGTGGTCCGGCGCAGATCGCGTTCCACCCCGGGGGCCACACGATGCTCGCCACGACCGCGGCGCAGCTCGTCGGAGGCGCTACGACCGCCGCGACCGGCGGTGCGGCGGCCACGACGAGCTTGGGTCGCGGCGGCTGCGTCGGCGGTGTCGCCCGCCGCACCGGT
>JAUZEM010000146.1 GCA_030839005.1 Actinomycetota bacterium
ATCGAAATCGTCGTCGGGTTCGAGCGGGGAGTCCCGGTTTCGTTGAACGGCACGGCCACCGGTCTGGTCGAGCTGATCGAGACCGTCGGGCGCACGGTAGGCGACTACGGCTGGGGCCGGATCGACATGGTCGAAAACCGCCGGGTCGGCATCAAGAGCCGCGAGGTGTACGAATGCCCGGCGTCGCTCGCGCTGATCCTCGCGCACAAGGATCTCGAGGGCATCACGCTCGAGCGCGACCTCGCGCGCGAGAAGCAGCGGCTCGAGATCCGCGTCGCCGAGCTGATCTACGACGGCATGTGGCACACGCCGCTGATGCGCGCGCTCGAGGCGTTCGTCGACTCGACCCAGGAGCACGTGACCGGCGAGGTCCGGCTGCGGCTCGAGGCCGGCCGCTGCGATCCGGTCGGACGGCGTGCGCCGCGGAGCCTCTACGACCACGACCTCGCGACGTACGACGCCGACGACGCGTTCCGCCACCAGGACTCCGAGGGCTTCGTGCGGCTCTGGGGCCTTTCGGCCGAGACGTGGTCGCGCCGGCAGGGACCGGGGGCCTCGTGAGCGCGCCCTCGTGAGCACACATGGCCCGGCGAGCGGTCAGCCGCTCTGGCACGGTCGCTTCGGCGAGGGCCCTGCCGACGAGCTCCTCGCGTTCACCGTCAGCCTCCCGTTCGATCGACGCCTCGCGGGCGACGACATCGCGGGTTCGCACGCGCACGTGCAGATGCTCGCCCGGGTGGGTCTCCTGACCGACGCCGAGCGGCGGATCCTCGTCGCGGCGTTGGATCGGGTCGAGGAGGAGCTCGCCGGCGACAGCTTCGCGTTCGCGCCGACCGACGAGGACATCCACACCGCGATCGAACGGCGGGTGACGGAGATCGCGGGCGAGGTCGGGGCGAAGCTGCACACGGGTCGTAGCCGCAATGATCAGGTCGCGCTCGACGTGCGCCTGTACCTGCGACGTGAGGGTCGTGTGGTCGCGGCGCGCATCCACGAGCTCCAGCGTGTGCTGTTGCAACGCGCGGGGGAGTCCACCGAGATTGCCCTGCCCGGGTACACGCATCTGCAACGCGCGCAACCGGTGCTCCTCGCGCACCACCTGCTTGCGCATTTCTGGGCGCTCGCCCGCGACGTCGACCGCTGGCACGACTGCCTCGCACGCGCCGACGTGTCGCCGCTTGGTGCGGGCGCGCTCGCGGGCTCGAGCCTTCCGCTCGATCCGGCCTCGGTCGCGAGCGCCCTCGATTTCGCGCGACCCTTCGAGAACTCGCTCGACGCGGTCTCCGACCGTGACTTCGTCGCCGAGGCCCTGTTCGTCGCCGCGCTGACCCAGGTGCACCTCTCTCGTCTCGGCGAGGAGATCGTCTTGTGGTCGACCGACGAGTTCGGATTCATCCTCTTGTCCGACGCGTACGCGACCGGCTCGTCGATGCTGCCGCAGAAGAAGAACCCCGACATCGCCGAGCTGGCCCGCGGTAAAGCCGGCCGGCTGATCGGTGATCTCACCGGCTTCCTCGCGACGCTCAAGTCCCTTCCGCTCGCGTACAACCGTGACCTGCAGGAGGACAAGGAGCCGCTGTTCGATGCGCTCGACACCTGCATGCTGTCGTTGAGCGCCCTCGCGGGTCTCATGTCGACGGTTACCTTCGTCGACGCTGCGATGACGGCCGGCGCCGACAGTCCGTTCAACGCGGCGACCGACATTGCCGAGCACCTCGTACGGGAAGGAACTCCGTTTCGGGAAGCGCACGCCCTCGTTGGCGCGCTCGTTCGGCAGTCGGTCGAGCGCGGCGTGCCCCTCGACGAGCTCGTCTCGAACGATCCGCGTCTGGGCCCGGACTACTTGGTGTTCCTCGAGCCCGGGAGTGCCGTGCGCCGCCGTACGACCCCCGGCGGTGCCGGGCCCGAGCCTGTCGCACGCGAGCTCGTGCAGGCGCGCGAACGCATCGAACGTCAACAGACGTGGCTCGCGCACTGACGCGCGCGTTCTTCGATCGCGATGCCCTCGCGGTCGCGCCCGACATGCTCAACAAGGTGCTGGTCGGCAACGGCGTCTCCGCGCGGCTCGTCGAAGTCGAGGCCTATCGCGCCGACGAAGATCCCGCCAGTCACGCGTTCAAGGGCCGCACGCCGCGCAACGCGTCGATGTTCTCCGCGCCGGGCACGTTGTACGTGTACTTCAGCTACGGCAACCACTGGTGCATGAACGCGGTGTGCGGCCCGAGGGGGAGCGCGCACGCGGTGCTGCTACGCGCGGCGGCGCCGCTCGACGGGCTCGAGCGGATGCGGGAACGGCGCGTCAAGGCGGCGCGCGAGCGCGACCTCGCCGCGGGTCCCGGTCGGCTGGGCCAGGCGTTCGGCGCGAACCGATCGCTCGACGGCGCCAGCCTGTTGCGCGGCCCGCTGAGGATCGTCGACGACGGTACGCCGCCGCCCGGACGACCCGGCGTGTCGACGCGCATCGGCCTGGCCGCCGGCAAAGGCGACGGACTGTTGTACCGCTTCTACGTAACCGGCGACCCGAACGTCAGCCGCCCCCCGCGCTGACCGCGCCGTTTTCGCGCGCAGTTTTCCACCCAACAGTTGGCAAGAAATGTGGCGCCCACGCGTCGGTTTCGAGCACAACTGTTGGCAACATTTTCGGTGGTGGAATCACTACGGGAAGCGGCGGGCGATCCAGTCGGCCACGATCTTCATGGCCTCGACGCGGTGGCCTTCGAGATAGTGGGGCGCGCCTTTCATCTCGACGTAGGTCACGTCGTCGGACCCGGCCGCGCCCGCGATCTCGCGCGCTTGGCGAATGCGGATCTCGGTGTCGGCGGTCGCATGGACGACCAGCACCGGCACGTGCACCTCGGGCATCGTCGTCGCCAGGCGGGCGCGCGAGGACAGCGCCGACCAGGTCGACAGCCACCCGCGAGACGTCATCGTGCGGGCCAGACCGCCCCGGCCGTAGTTGGCATCGAACGGGTCCGGAAACGCGAACAGCGAACCGAGCGGCCGGTCGTCGGGGTCGATGCTCAAGTCGAGATACGCCGGGTCGGCGAGCGTGCGGTAGATCGTGAAGTACTCGAGGTGTACGGCATGCCTGCGCAGTCGACGCCATTCGTCGCTTCCGCGCTCGACGTCGCGCAATCCTGCACGTGCCACCCGCGACCCGTCGAGCTGGTCGAGAGCCCGGGCGTCGATACGCGCCACGCGTGCGACCTGGGCCGCGCGGTATCGAGCCAGCCAGTCCCGATCGTATGAACACGGCTCCGGCCAGGGGCGCCAGCCGTTCGCGGGGTCGTACATGTCGAGCTCGGCTACGACCGACGACGGATCGTGCTCGTCGGCCACGGCAGGATCGATCGATTGCGCCATGAACTCGCCCTCGCCGGGGTGCGCGGCGACGCCGACCCACGCGTCGCCGCAGCCGAGCTCCGTATGCGCGAGGGCCGTCAGCGAGCCGCCGCCGCTGTTCCCCATCAGCACGACGGCGTCGGCGCCGCGCCCGCGCACCCACTCGACGGCGGCGCCCACGTCGCGCACACACAGCTCGTGCAGGCAGTCGGTGTCGTTGTTGAGGTAACGCGTCGCGAACCCGAGGACGGCGTAGCCCGCGGCCGCGAGCAGCGGGCACGCGTAGTGCACGGAGAAGTCGGCCCGTGGATGCGTGAGCACGACCGCCGTGTGCCACGCCCTGCGGGCGGGCGGCGTCCACCACAGGCCCCGCACGAGCGCGCCGTCGTCGGTGACGATGCGCACCGGTTCGCGTGGCATGTCGACACCGGGGTCGTCGGCGGCGAGGGGCCAGAAGCCGAGTCCGACGGGACGCGCGTCGCCCCGGAAGGGATCGCTCATGAGCGGATAGGTTGGCCCACTGTGCCGCGTTTGACGAGTCGAAGTCGCAGTGTGCGCGGCAAGGTCGTGCTCGTCACGGGCGCGGCGAGTGGCATGGGTCGCGCGATCGCGCACTTGTTCGCCGACGAGGGCGGCCGGGTCGCGGTCACCGACCGCGACCCGGAAGGTGTCGGCGTGGTCGTCGACGAGATCGTTTCGGCCGGTGGCGATGCCGCGGGGTGGGTGCTCGATGTCGCCGACGCCGACGCGATCGTGCGCGTCGTCGACGAGGTCGCCGCGCGGCTGGGGCAGGTCGACATCCTCGTCAACGACGCCGGGGTCAGCCTTCCGGTGGAGATCACCGCCGACGACTTCGAGCGCGCGTGGGATTCGACGCTGACGATCAACCTCACTGCGCAAGCCCGATTGATCCGGGCGTGCCTCCCGCATCTCGCTCGCGAAGGGGCAGGACGGGTGGTGAACATCGCGTCGACCGAAGGGCTCGGCGCGACGCCCTTCATCAGTCCGTACACCGTGAGCAAGCACGGTGTCGTCGGCTTGACCCGATCGATGGCGTGCGAGCTCGGCCCGATGGGGATCACGGTCAACTGCGTCTGCCCCGGCCCGATCCGCACGGGAATGACCGCGGCGATTCCCGACGACGCCAAGGAGCGCTTCGCGCGCCGGCGCGTCCCACTTCGCCGCTACGGCGACCCGGAGGAGGTCGCGCACATGGTGCTCAGCCTCTCGCTGCCGGCGGCCTCCTTCGTCAACGGCGCGGTCCTCACGGTCGACGGCGGATTGACCGCGAAGTTCGGATAGAGACGGAGCGGCAGCGAAGCCGACCGGAGGGGAGGCGAAGCGCGAGCGACCCGTCATTGTGTGCGTTTGTTACCGTCCCCGGTCGTGGACGTCGATCGTCAGCTCCGCCTCCTGACCGCGAACGCGGTCGACGTCATCTCCGAAGCCGAGCTGCGAGCGAAGCTCGAACGCGGCACGCCGTTGCGGGTGAAGCTGGGAATCGACCCGACGGCCTCCGACGTCCATCTCGGCTTCGCCGTCGTGTTGCGCCGCTTGCGGATGTTCCAGGATTGCGGCCACAAAGCCGTGCTGATCATCGGAGACTTCACCGCGCGGCTGGGCGACCCGTCGGGAAGGTCGGCGACGCGGCCCCAGCTCTCGAAGGAACAGGTAGATGCGTACGCCGAGAGCTACGTGGCGCAGATCGGCGCGATCCTCGACCTGTCACCCGAGCGCATCGAGATCCGTCGCAACTCCGAATGGCTGACGCGGCTCGACATGCAGGACGTGCTGGGTCTGACCTCCCAGGTCACGGTCGCGCGCATGCTCGAGCGCGACGACTTCGCCAAGCGGTACGCGGCCGGGGTGCCGATCTCGCTGATGGAGTTCCTGTACCCGTTGTTGCAGGGGACCGACTCGGTCGAGGTGCACGCCGACGTCGAGCTCGGCGGGACCGACCAGCTCTTCAACCTGATCATGGGCCGCCACCTGCAGAGTCGCGCCGGTCAGGAGCCGCAGGTCGTGCTCACCACGCCGCTCCTCGTCGGTCTCGACGGCGAGCAGAAGATGTCGAAGTCGCTCGGCAATTACATCGGGGTCGAGGAGCCCGCCCGGGAACAGTTCGGCAAGGTCATGAACATCCCCGACCCGTTGCTTCCCATGTACTTCGCGCACGCGACCGCGTGGCCGCCGAAGCAGGTCGAGGAAATCTCCGCGCAGCTCGCGGCGGGCACGCTCCACCCCAACGCCGCGAAGCGACTCGTCGGCCGCACCGTCGCCGACCTCTACCACGGCGAAGGCGCGGGGGTAGCGGCCGAGGCGCAGTTCGACCGGGTGCACAAGGACAAGTCAGCGCCCTCCGCCATGCCCGAGTTCGACCTCCCGTCCGGTACCGAATGGGCCGACGCCCTGGTCGCGA
>JAUZEM010000168.1 GCA_030839005.1 Actinomycetota bacterium
CTCGTTGACCACATGCTCACAGTTGTCCAACACGATGAGCATGCGCCGCGACCCGAGCGCGTTCACGAGTGTTTCCACCACTGGGCGGGACGGTTCCAGACGAAGTCCCAACGCCGACGCGACCGTCGCGGCGGCCAACGCGCCGTCGGCCACTGCGGCAAGCTCGACGAGCCAAACGCCATCTCCCGAACCGTCCAGCAACTCCGCCGCGACCTGCACCGCCAGACGGGTCTTGCCACAACCACCCGCACCGACGAGCGTCACCAACCTTCCGTCCCCGACGAGGGCTCGCAACTCGCTGACCTCCGCCGTCCGGCCGACGAAACTCGACGCGTAGCGAGGCAAGTTGTGACGCAAGGCCGGGTTGGTCAATGAACGCAATGGCGGGAAGTCCATCGACAAGCCGTCGATGTCCAACTGGAATACATGCTCGGGTGTGGTCAGATCCTTCAGCCGGTGCTCACCCAGATCGCGCAACCCGGCACCGTCCGGAAGCTCGCCGCCAAGCAATTCGGCCGCGGCCGCCGACAACGCGACCTGCCCGCCGTGCGCAACCGCTTCGAGTCGAGCAACCCGAGTCACTGTTGGGCCGAAATAGTCCCCACCCCGTTCCGTGCACTGCCCGGCGTGTATGGCCATGCGGACTCGAAGCTGCACCGGTTCGGGCCAACGCTCGCAGGCGAGCCCACGCTGCACCTCAACTGCCGCACCTACCGCGCTCCGCGCGCTGGCAAACGCCACGCAGAAGGCATCACCGACCGTCTTGAACACATAGCCGTCGGCCTTCTCGACGATCGAACGGACCAACTCATCGTGACGCGCCAGCGCAACCTGCATCTCGACCGGATGCTCCTCCCAGAGGCGCGTTGAGCCCTCGATGTCCGTGAACATCAAGGAGACAGTCCCCGAAGGAAGCGCCGGCACGAGCGCGACGTTACCGACGCTCAACAAAGGCCTGCCACGAGCCGGAGTACAGTCCCAGCGAAAGAACTCCCATCCCTGCACGCTGGTTGGGGATCACCGTTCATTGACGAATGCCGAAGTCCACACCTCGGCCCGTCGCCGTCGTGGAAGCGACGCACACGCATCCGTTGTGTGAACGTTGCCGAGGTACGCGGGACTCGTCGTAGCGGATCTACCCGCGGAGCGCGGCGCAGAGGTCGACACGCGTCCCGTCGAGGTCAAGATCCGAGTAAACGAAGCCGCCGGGCTCGGCGAAGGTGGCGATCGTCCGACCGACGAACAACCAGGCGCCCGGCCCGAACGGCTCACCGGGGAACAGGAAGAGAATCAACCTCCCCGTGAATGCGTCAGTTGTCTGCTGCGGGTTCGTGGTCAGGCTGCCGGCGTCCCTGACGACCAGCGATTTGCCGGAGGAGAGATTGGTGAGACGAACCACGCTGCCGCCCGTGACGAGCTGACGTCCGTCACTGAACGTCGTGATCTTCACGTTGGTGCGCAGCGTCTCGGCCCGCAGCGGGAAACCGCAGAACACCGTGCTGCTGGCGAAGTCGAACGGCGGCTCCGTTGTACGGGTCGGCGGCTCCGCGTGAGCGGCGCCGCCGACGGTTGCGGCGAGCAGCATGCCCGCGAGAACAGCAAGGACACCGGCGCGGAAGCGAACGATCACGCCGAAACGGTAACTCCGGCGCGTTGGCACGCGCCACCGTCGGGGAGGGGGGATTTGAACCCCCGACCGCCAGCTCCCAAAGCTGGTGCGCTACCACTGCGCCACTCCCCGTTGGACGCTCGCACGGCAGTCTTGCCGTCGGCCGCGCGGTCGCCGATCGAGTAGCCAATAGTAGGCCGTCAGGCCGCAGCCGGTTCCTGTCGCGATGCGGCGGGCACCGCGCGCCGGCCAGCGCATGCTTCACGCAAATGCGGCGAGTTGCCGTCGGTACCCTCTTGGGCGTGCACGAGACACCGGCCGACCTCGCGGCGCTGCAACGGTTGCTCGACACGTCATACGCGAACGTCGGCTCGCACATGCGCACGATCCATACGCCGGAACGGCGCGTGGCGGCATCCGATCTCGCTCGCGTGCTGCGCGGCGTGCGCGTGCTCGACCTCGCGACGGTGACCAGAGCGTGTGAGCCGCGCGTCAGCCCGGTCGACGGATTGTTCTTCCGCGGGCGCTTCTATTTCGGTTCCGGTCAGGAGTCGGTGCGGTTCCGGCATCTGCGCGCGCGCTCGCAGGTGAGCGCATGCCACACCATCGGTGAGACGTTCGCGACCATCGTGCACGGCCGGGCCGTGGAGGTCGACGTGCGCACACCCGACCAGCGCGAATTCCTGGCGTACGTGCACGAGGTGTATCCCGACTGGGAGGAGTGGTACGCGGGGAGCACACCGCCGTACGCCCGGATCGAACCGGCGGTCATGTACGCGTACGCCTTCGAACCCTCGGTGCTGGAGGGCCTGCGAGGAATATAGTTGCGAGCGCAAGGGTGGCGGCCGTCGGCGGCACGAGCCCGTCGCCTGGTGCCTTGAGGGGAGGGGCGGGCAGACCCCGGCGCGCCTGGCAATCTGTCGCGCCGAGGGCCGCCTCTCAGCCCCTTCCCCCGGGAGCTAGTGAACACCTGGTTCACTCTCTGTGGCAAGGGGTCCGGTCCAATTCGCGAACGACCGAGTACCTATTTCGGAAAGCTGAACACCATGGTCTGGGTGCCGTACGCGACCAGGCGCGGAGCTCCGTCGTCGACGTCCCAGAGCTCCATATCGGCCGACGCGTAGCCGTCACCGGCGTGCCGGGCCCGGTTGACCGCGAGCACCCACTCGGAGCGCGCTTCGCCCAAAACGTGCACCGTGAGGTCGGCGCTCGGCGGGAGCCATCGGCGCCGGCGGTCCTGCGCGCCCAGACGCTCGCCGACCGCGCCCGGCATCGTGTCACAGAGCGCGAGCAGCGCGAGCGGATCCCACGTCCCGTCGTCGGCGCGGGGCGGGTCGTCGAAGCGGTACCACGACGCGCGGAGCGAGGACGTGGGTTCGTAGTCCTCCCACGGGGCGTGCCCGAGGGTTGGGCGACCCTCGACGTGCTCCCAGAAGTTGAACGGCAGCCGGTCCTCTTCGAACTCGTCCGGAGCCGGGTCGCGAAACGAGGGACATTCGAGCGGCGGCTGCACGCCGTCGGGCGGCTCGGCGTCGGTGAACGTGAAGCCTTCACGCTGCGCCCCGAACACGGCGAGGGCCACCAAGCCCGCCGGTGCGCCGGGATTGTGCAACGACGCGCTGAGCTGTGACACCGATCGGCCGCGTCGTACCACGGTGACCTCGATCTCCACCGGGCCGTGCCGGACCTGACTTGCAAAGACCGCGTTCAGGCTGCGCAGCGTCTGAGCCGGCTCGCGGAGCTCGGCTTGCATCGCGCGTGCGACCGTGGCGGCGACGATCCCGCCTTGGGGCACGATCGGGCAGTTCCACTGCTCACCGAGATCGCCGACATAACGGCCGCCGCCCTCGCCCTCGACGGAGGTACCTCGGCTGAACTGTGACGTTCCCACGGCCGGTCATTATCGTCGGTCGCCATGAGCGACGCGATCGATTTGATTCGGCGGTTCTGCGACCACTGGGGAAAGGGTGCAAGTGTCGACGAGGTCGTCGACTACTTCACCGACGATGCGATCTACCACAACATTCCCGTCGATCCCGCGGTCGGGCGGGACGCGATCAAGGCAACGTTCGCGATGTTCACCACGGGAGTCGAGCGCATCGAGTTCCGTGTCCTCAACATCGCCGCCGAGGGCGACACCGTGCTGACCGAGCGCCTCGACGTCTTCGTGCTTCCGAACGTCACCATCGAGCTGCCGGTAATGGGAACGTTCGAGGTGCGCGGCGGAAAGATCGCGAAATGGCGCGACTACTTCGATCTCAACCAGTACATGACCCAGCTGGCGGGTACGGCCGGCTGACGCAACTGGGGTCTCAGGGCGCCAGCAGTGCCCGCACGGAGTCCATCGTGTCGGCGTCGGCCGCGGACTTGTCGGGGCGGTACGCGCGCACACGCGCGAACCGCAGCGCGACTCCTCCCGGGTAACGAGTCGACGCCTGCACTCCGTCGAGCGCGATCTCGACCACCAGCTCGGGACGGACGTATACGACCGCGTCGTCGCGACGGGACGCCAGCTCCTGCAGTCGCGCGGTCTGCCACGTCAGCACCTCGTCGGTGAGACCTTTGAACGTCTTGCCGACCATCACGAACTGGTCCGTGTCGCCATCGCGCGCGCCGAGGTGGAGGTTCGAGAGCCAGCCGCGACGACGACCGTGTCCCCACTCGGCCGCGAGCACCACGAGATCGAGCGTCCGAACCGGCTTGACCTTCCGCCACGACGCGCCCCGGCGACCGGCGTCGTAGCGCGCGTCGAGCGCCTTCACCATCACCCCCTCATGTCCCGTCGCGAGCGCATCGGCAAGGAACTCCTCGGCGACGACCGTGTCGTCGGTCTCGACCGCCGGAACCCGCCACGGGCCCACGAGTCCGCTCAGGATCGCCGCGCGGTCACGCAGTGGACGGTCGAGCAGGTCGTCGCCGTCGAGATGCAGCACGTCGAAGAAGAACGCGGTGAGGGTCAGCGAATGGCTCGCCGCATCGTCGCGGCCGAAACGGCTCATGGTGTCCTGGAACCGGCGGGGGAGCGCGTCGTCGGCGAGACCGATCGTCTCGCCGTCGAGCACGAAGGCGCGTGCCGCAAAGGTACAGGCGACTTCGACGACTTCGGGCAAACGGTCGGTGACGTCGTTGAGGTTGCGCGTAAAGACGCGCACATCATCGCCGTCGCGGTGCAGTTGGATGCGCGCGCCATCGAGCTTCCATTCGACCGATGCCGGCCCCGTCGCCGCGAGTGCTTCCGCCACCGTCGCCGCGCTCGCGGCGAGCATCGGCTGCACGGGTCGCAATACCTCGAGGTGAACCTCGGCGAGCGACTGTTCGCCACCCTCGAGCGCGCGGCGCGCGGTATCGGCGAGGTCGCCGCCCAACATCGCGGCGCGGCGGACCGTGTCGGCAGGAACGCGAGCCGCGTACGCGATCGCGTCGGCCATCAGGCCCGCGAGGGCACCTTGACGCAATTCTCCTGTGAGCAGACGCACGACGAAGTCGGCCTCGGCCGGAGTCGAACGCGCGAACAGATCACCCAGGATCGCCTGGCGCGCCGCGGCGGATCCCGGCCCGATGGTCGCCGCGATGCGGTCGAGCGCGTCGTCGAGCTCCGCGACCGTCACGGGCGGCCCGTCGGGTGCTCCACCGACGCGACTCCGCACCGCAGAGAGTGTCGACCAGCCGACACCGATGCGACCCTGGCGAGGCTCGCCCGTGAGCAGGCACACGGCCGTTGCGACCTCGTCGGGAGCGCACGCGCTCAGTAGCGTCGCGAGCGCTTCGATCTTTGCCTTGCGCGAACGTGTCGCCGACACCGTCTCGGAGGTCTGCACGACGACGGTAAGAAGCACGGCCGCCAGGGTACGGTCGCCGTCATGGATTATCGACGTCTCGGCCGCAGCGGCCTCCAAGTCAGTGTGCTGTCCTTCGGATCGTGGGTGTCGTTCGGCGACCAGCTGGGTGTCGACACCGCCATGGAATGTCTCGACGCCGCACAGCAAGCGGGCGTGAACTTCTTCGACAATGCCGAGTCGTACGCCGGGGGTAAGTCGGAGAGCATCATGGGCCAAGCGATCGCGAAGCTGGGTTGGGCGCGCCACAGCTACGTCATCTCCACGAAGGTGTTCTGGGGCTTGTACGACGAGCCCAACATGAAGAACACGTTGAACCGCAAGTATCTGACGCAGGCGATCGACGGCTCGCTCGAACGGCTCGGCCTCGACTTCGTCGACTTGTTGTTCTGCCATCGCGCCGATCCCAAAACGCCGATCGAGGAAACGGTCTGGGCGATGAGCGACATCGTGTCGAGCGGCAAGGCGCTCTACTGGGGCACCTCGGAGTGGACGCCGGACGAGATCCGCGCGGCATGGGAGATCGCCGAGCGTCATCACCTGCACAAGCCGGTCATGGAGCAACCGCAGTACAACCTGCTGCATCGCATGCGGGTCGAGTTCGAATACGCGCGGCTCTACGAAGACATCGGTTTGGGCCTCACGATCTGGAGCCCACTCGCGTCGGGTGTGCTCACCGGGAAGTACCTCGACGGCATGCCCGACGGCTCGCGCGCGAAGTTGCCCGGCTACGAGTGGTTGCAGGGCATGCTCACCGATCCGAGGACCAACGAGAAGGTGCGCAAGTTGAAGGTCGTCGCCGACGAGCTCGGGTGCACGCTCGCGCAGCTCTCGCTTGCCTGGTGCACGAAGAACAAGCGGGTGTCGACGGTGATCACCGGCGCGAGCCGGGCGTCGCAGGTGCACGAGAACATGGCCGCACTCGACGTCGCCGCGCGCCTCGACCGCGACGTGATGGCGCGTATCGAGGAAGCGGTGCCGTTCACGGCGTAGTCGCCGGCGGGTTCCGGGCCGCGATCCGGTCCGCGACCCAGAATTGCGTGCGACCGGTCTCGCCCGGGGCCTCGCGCGGGCGTTGCTCGACGCGCTGCAGCGTGTATCCGAGCCGTTTCGGAATCGCGGCGCTCCGCACATTCGCTTCGTCGCAGACGATCATCATCCGCTCGATGCCTTTGATCTGCAGCCCCGCCTCGGTCAATGCCAGAGCGGCCTTCGTCGCGTGGCCGCGGTTGCCCGCGTCGACGTGCAACCAGTACCCGATCTCGAGCGTGCCCGGACCGCGGCGCGTCATGAGCCCGAACGAACCGAGGAACGAGTCGTCGCCGGTGCGGAACAGGCCGTACTGCCACTCCTCGGCGCGTTCGCGCTGGTGAGGCTGGTTGCGGAGTCGTCCGCGCTGGAACTCCACGTCGGTCGATTGGGCGTCCGCCCAGGGCATCCACGGCTTCAGGTGGTCGAGGCTCTCGCCGACGGCACGCGCGATCGTCCCGGCGTCGTCGACGGTCATCCAACGGAGGTACGTGTCGTCCTCGAGCTCGATGCGCTCGGGCGGGGAGATGCTCATGGGTCGTCGCGAACAAAGCTGTGCGCGCGCTCGACGCGCGCGACGCGCAGCTCGTACGCGTCGTACCAACGGGTGCGGCCCTCGTATTGCGCGAACGCATGATCGGCGTCGCGCTTCCAGGCCGCGATCGACGCCTCGTCGGTCCAGTACGAGACCGTGATCCCGATGTCGGAGTGCGCGGTCTCGACGCCGAGGAATCCCGCTTGTTCCGAGGCGAGCGTCATCATTCGTTGCGCGGTCTGGTCGTAACGATCGCCCGGTTGCTCGTCGCGGTGGGTCGAGAAGATCACCGCCCAATACGGGGGGTCGGGGGTTCGGGCGAGGCCGTCACCGGCCTCGCGACGATCGATCGACTCCACGCTTCGCTCCCTCCGGCTCATGCGCTCGGCGTCATTCTGCATTCTGCCTCCGCGCCTGGACGCCTCTAATCCGGATATGTAGTATCCGGATTAGAGGGACCGAGAGGGGACGAGATGCGGGTGTTCGTGGCGGGAGCGACCGGCGTGCTGGGCCGGCGCGCAGTGACCCAACTCGTGGCCGCCGGGCACCAGGTCACCGGCGTGGCGAGATCGCCGGAGAAAGAGGCGTTGCTCGAGGCGCTCGGCGTCCGGACTGTCTGCGTCGACCTGTTCGATGCGGATGCAGTGCGAGCTGCGGTGGCGGGACACGACGCGGTGGTGAACGTCGCGACCAAGATCCCGCCGGTCGCGCAGATGGCGCGATTGCGCGCGTGGGACGAGAACGAGCGAATCCGCCGCGAGGCTTCGACCAACCTCGTCGACGGCGCGATCGCCGCCGGTGCCACGGTCTTCGTGCAAGAGTCGCTCGCGTTCCTCTACGGCGAGCACGGCGCCGACTGGCTCGACGCAACCACCACTCCGTGGATGCCGTCGATCTTCAGCGGAGCGATGGAGGCGGCGGAGGAGAACGTCAGGCGCTTCTCGGCGAATGGTGGGCGCGGGATCGTGTTGCGCTTCGGCCGCTTCTATGCGTCGGATAGCGACCAGACGATCGCGACGATGCAGGCGGCGCGGCGCGGTCTCGCGCTCGACATCGGGAATGGCGACAGCTACTCGCCGATGATCGACGCCGACGACGCGGCCTCCGCCGTCGTCGATGCGTTGGGCGCGCCGGCCGGTACATACGACATTGTCGACGACGAGCCGTTCACGCGTGGCGAGCAGAGTGCCGCGTTGGCTGCCGCGGTCGGGCGACGGCGCCTGTGGCGAGCACCGAAATGGGCCGCGCCGAAACGGGCGAGCTACCTCGCGGCGTCGCAGCGCGTGTCGAACCGAGCCTTTCGCGAGGCCACCAACTGGCGGCCCTTGTCGCCCAACGTCCGCGAGGGCTATCGAAAGCTCGCTCGCGCGATGCGCATCGAGCCGGTCCTACCCGGCCGGGTGCGGCTCATGCTGTGGGTTCTCGCCGTGACCGCGCTCGGCGTCGGCGTCCAAGCCGAGTTCTTCCCGCGCGCGTTCTACGACGACTTCCCGTACGGGCGCGGTTGGGTCGCGATGGACGGGCGTTACAACGAACACCTCATCCGCGACGTGGGCGCGCTCAACCTCGCGCTATTCGTATTGACGATCGGCGCGATCGTCGTCGGGAGCCGAGCGATCACACGGATCACCGCGATTTCCTGGCTCGTTTATTCGGTGCCGCACCTCGTGTACCACCTGCGTCATCTCTCGATGGTGATGCCGGGCGCCGACAAGGTGGGCATCGCGGTCTCGCTCTCGATCCCGATCGTGGTTTCGATCGTGATGCTGTTCGATCGCGCGCGGCTCCCCGCGTCGCCCTCAGGTAGGCGGCTCCCCGCCTGATCCCGTGTCGGCAGTTGAGGTTCGCGTCAGCCCGTACATGTTCAGCGACCGCAGTGAGATCGCATCTTCGGTGGAGCCGTCGTCGTACGCGGGAGACACCAGAGGTGAAGCCTGTTCGACTTCGACCATGACCACCGCGTGGATGCGCCCACGCTCGGTTCCACGCTCCTCGTAGAAGCGCACGACGTCCTCGTAGAGCGGCCCTTTCCGCAAGACCGCGGCGGGTCCTTTGAATCGATACCCCTTCCGTCGTATCGGGTCCACGACGTTGATCTCGACCACGAGGTTGCCGGCTTCGATGTTGCCGGTTGTCCGCGGCGAATGCAGGTCGAGGAACACGAGGTGCCGGTCGTCCCAGACCGTTGTCGTGCCCTTGGGGGACAGGTTGGGCGTGCCGTCGGGACACACGCTCGCGACGTAGCCGAGCCGCTGGGTTCGGACCACCTGCTTCATGTCTTCGTCCAGCACGGAGCTTCCCCCTGAGCACTCCTCACCTACGCTCACCAGCCGATGACCGAGGCTAATGACCGGGATTGGCCTCGCGCAGTATGAGGACGGCAACTGTTGCGACGCTGTTCGTGCTGGGCGCCTTCGTGTCCGCGTGCGCGCACACGACGCCCTCCCCGGTCGACGCCTCGCCCAGGATCGAGTCACGAACGTTTGTCTCGGGCTTCGAGTCCCTCGACGACTTCACCGGCATGTACATCTCGCCGCAGACTGCCACCACCCGACACGCGCTGGTGTCGTCTCCACGACACGGGGGTGAGCACGCACATTGTGCGTGGCTGACGGGTCGCGGAACCGGCGCCGATGCGGATGGCCCGAACCATCGCGGTTATCCGACCGTACAGCTGCGGAAGATCGACCCACGGGGCTTCGCGACGCCGGCCGTGGTCGACGTGTGGGTTTGGGTCGACGCAACGATGAGTCCCGGCCAATGGCTCAGTCTCGCGACCCTGTCGCCCGATGCGTCCGACCGATGGACGCGCGTCGTCACGGTCAACGTCAATCCGGGTGGGTGGGTCGACGTGTATCACGTTCCCGATCAAGGCGAACACCGCCCGACCATCGAGACTCATCGTGCGTTCCCGCAGCGCCAGTGGGTACACCTGTCGATCCGCATCGACTTCGCCCCACAACGCGGGTCGATCGAGGTGTTGCAGAACAACGAGCTCGTCGCCAGGGCGAAGGTGAACGGCGGGCACGGGCGCCTCGAGCAGGCGCACTTCGGGATGTACGCGATCGCGTCGATGACGTCCGCAACGGTATGCAACGACGACCTGAAGATAACGAGTCGCTGATATTCGTCTGGGAACGCACCCCGAAACCGCGATCCACGGTGAACTTTGGCGGACTGCGTGACGTAGTCCGTGGTGCCACAAACCCCCCACGACGGGAAGGACGCACCGATGAAACGCTTGCTAGCCGCGATTCCGCTCGCTGCCGCGCTCACAGTCGGAATCGCCGCACCGGCGTTCGCCGACACAACCGGCAGCACCGGACCACCCAGCCAGAGCTGCCAGGCTTACTCGGCCAACACCCGGCCCGGGAACTCTGGGTCTTCGCCGGGCGCGCCCTTCAACGAGCCGACCATCAATAGCACCAATGGCGGCACCGCCGGCGCACACTACAGCGAGAAGTCGCAGTACGACGTCGCCTGCTTCCAGTGGAACGCGCACCACTCATAGTCGAGAGGTTTCGCTTAGTAACTCGGAGCACCGCCGCGAGGTCACGGCGATCACCCGCGATGGCAATGTCGTCATCTCCGCGGGTGATCGTCTGATCCCTTCGTGGCTTGGCCGACCGGGTTGGGCGATGATCGCCTGGGCGTGACACGACCCCAATCATCAGGGCAGTATCGATTCGTGTCGGCGTCATATGACGTGATCGTGGTCGGTGCCGGTTCTGCGGGCGCGGTCCTCGCGGCCCATTTGTCGGAAGATGCGAACACCTCGGTGCTCTTGCTCGAAGCCGGACCCGATCACGCGACGACAGGCGCGCCGGCTGCGTTACACGCGGCGAATTTCTTCCGCGCGGTGCTCGAGCCGGGTCGTATTTGGCCGAGCCTGGTCGCAACGCGCGCCGCGGGTCAGGCCGAAGCACTGTATGTGCGCGGCCGAGGCGCGGGTGGGTCCTCTTCGGTCAACGCGATGGGCGCCATCCGCGGCACCGTCGACGACTATGAACGCTGGGCACACGAGCTCGGCTGTCCCGGTTGGGGTTGGCCGGAGATGGTCGATGCCTTCCTGCGAGTGGAAGACGACATCGATTACGGCGGCGACGGTCTGCACGGCAAGGGCGGGCCGATCCCGTTGTCGCGCACGCCGTTCGGTGCGCTGTCGCCGCTCGACGGGGCAATGCGGGCCGCGATGGGCGCGTTGGGCTACCCAGTGTGCGACGACTACCACGCGCCCGACGCCACCGGAATGAGCCGCGCCGCGCTCACGATGCGCGACGGCCGGCGCGTCTCGACCAACGACGCGTACCTGGAGCCGGCGCGGGGGCGAGCGAACCTCGAGGTGCGTGGTGATGTGCTCGTCGACCGAGTGCTCCTCGACGGTCGCCGCGCGCGCGGAGTGCGCACCGCCGCCGGCGAGGAGATCGCCGCGCACGAGGTGATCGTGAGCGCCGGCGCGATCCATTCGCCCGCGATCCTGTTGCGATCAGGTGTCGGGCTCGACGACGGCTTGCCGGTGGGTGCGAACCTGAAGGACCACGCGGCGACCGCGGGCTTCGAGATCGCGCTGAAGCCCGCAGGACGAATGCGGTCACCGAATGCGCCGGTGTTCGATTCAGTGCTGCGTTACAGCTCCGGACTGGCCGACGCCGGACCGAACGACATGCAGATGATCTGGTTCGCGGCGGTTGGTCCGACCGACGACGAGCTCGCGGGCGGACGTCTGGTGGGTGCCGTCATGCGCGTGTTCTCACACGGCCAGGTGCGGCTGCGCTCCGACGACCCGCTCGTCGACCCCATCGTCGAGTTCAACATGCTGTCGGACGAGCGTGATCGCACCCGGTTGCGCGAGTGCGTGCGGCGGATGATCGATGTCGTGCGACATCCGGCCGTCGCGTCGATTAGCGACGGCGTGCTGGCGCTCACGACTCCGATCGACGAGCTGGACTCCGACGACGCAGTCGACGCCTGGTTGGCCGCGACCGTGAACGACTACGTGCACGCGGTCGGGACCTGTCGGATGGGCACGCGCGGCGACGCGGCGGCCGTGGTCGACACCGACTGCCGGGTCATCGGCTACGAACGTCTGCGCGTATGCGACGCATCGGTCATGCCCGACCTGCCGAAAGCGAATACGCATCTCACAACAGTCGCGATCGCGCAGCGACTGATTTCGAAGATCGTTTCCTGACCGAGCTACCCCTCGACATTCGCCGGACAGGCCGTATCCCGCGGGGCGGCTCGAACGATTACCCCATGATGAGCGACTACGAGAACCCCAACGAGGCGGACTCTTTCGAAGTGACCCGCCGCCTTCAGCAGTTCGGGTCGGCGCCCCTCGACGCGGGGATCGCGGCTCGGGTTCTTGGCCGAGTTCGGGCGGGCCGGCCGGCGAGCAGGCGCGTCGCTCGTACGAAGCTGCTGTCGGCCGCTGCGGTCGCCGCGTTCGTCGCGAGTGGCGTCGGGCTGGCCGCGGCCGACGTACTTCCGCCGTCGGCGCAGGACGTCGCGCACAACGCGCTCGAGACCGTCGGCGTCCACGTTCCACCGGGCCACGATCGCTACAACGACGCCACGGCGTGCCCGGGCGGACCGTACGCGAACCATGGCGCCTATGTCCGGGCGCATCCGGAGGATCCGAACGCCGGCAAGTCACCGTGTGGAAAGCCCACCCGAGCCGTCAACCCGTCGAGTCCGGGCGCCGACAATGACAAGCAAGGGAAGGGCGCCGGAAACGGACCCCCATCCTGGGCGAAGGGGAAGAAGGATCAGGCCAAGACAAGCCAAGGCAAGAGCGACCAGGCCGCGAACGACGAAAAGGACGGCGACGACTCGGACGGCGGGGCGCTCCAGCCATCCAATACCGTTCCAAAGGCGCCGCCGTCGACCCACGCTCCTGCCTCGAAGGCCACGTCGACCACCAGTCCACAATCGACAACGACCACCTCGACCACCACTCCCGAGTCGACGACCACGAGCACCCTCAATCATTCGTGAACCTCACCGAAAGTGCGACACCGACGGCGGTCTCGACGGACGCGCCCCTCGACGAT
>JAUZEM010000246.1 GCA_030839005.1 Actinomycetota bacterium
GTGGGTCGACTTCGAGGCCGCGCACCGGACCTGGATCACGCACCTCGAGATCGGCAGGAGCTTCGGCGCGCGTCAGCCACCCGGCTCCTACCTCGAGATCCGCTACGAGGACTTCGTGCGCGACGACGTCGTGGGCGCGAAGGAGCTGTGCGCGTTCCTCGACCTCGAGCTGCCCGCGGCGGTCGAGGAGTTCTGTACGGCGCAGCGCTGCGAGCGGACGCCGCTCAGCTCCCCGACCCGAGCCGCGATCGGCGACCTCAGCTCGTCGGATTGGTCGAGCGTGCTCTCGAGCGAGGAGCAGGTGCGCAGCCTCGAGCTGCTCGGCCCGCACCTGGTGCAACTCGGCTACGAGACGGAGGATTCGCTGCGGCAGCTGGCAGCCACCGCCGCCGGCGCCCCGCCCCGCACGCTCGCGGCCCCGCGCCGTCTCAACTGGGGCTGCGGAGACTGCGGCGAGCCGGGCTGGATCAACTCCGACATCAAGGAGGGTCCGGGCGTCGACATCAGTTGCGACATTCGCGACGGGTTGCCGATCGAGAGCGACTCGCTCGACTACATCGTCAGCGTTCATGCGCTCCCGATGATCACGTACGGCGATCTCGTCCCCGTGCTGAAGGAGCTGCGGCGCATGCTCAAGCCCGGCGGCGTGCTCCGGCTCTGCCTGCCCGATGCCGACAAGGGGATCCACGCGTACCTCTCCGGCGATCGGTCGTACTTCGCGGTTTCCGACGAAGACGCGGCGACGTTGGGCGGCAAGTTCATACTCCACATGCTCTGGTACGGCTATTCGGTTTCGATGTTCACGAGTGAATTCGCGCACGAGCTATTGCGCCGAGCGGGCTTCGGCGACATCCGCAACTGTCGCCATCGCGAGACGGCCAGCGAACACGAGGGGATCACCGAGCTCGACAACCGCGAGCCCGAGAGCTTCTTCGTCGAGGCAACGAAGACGGTCGAGTCGCGATGAACACGATCGTCGTGGCCGGCGCGCTCGCGAACAAGGTCGGCAACGGGGGCGAGGCATGGGTGCGGCTGAGCTGGGCCAAGGGCTTGGCCCGGCTCGGCGCGGACGTCCACGTCATCGAGGAGATCGACAACGCGAATTGCGTCGACGCGTTCGGCCGGCAGTGCGACGTCGAGCAGTCGGCCAACCTCGCGTTCTTCCGGGAGATCACCGCGTCTCAGGGAATCACCGCGACACTTCTCGCCGATGACGATCGAACCTTCGGGGCATCACTCGCGGAGCTCGACGATCTCGCGCGCGCCGCGGACCTCCTGGTCAATATCAGCGGGCACCTGCACCGGCCGGAGCTCCTGCGTCGATTTCGCCGCACGGCGTACGTCGACATCGATCCGGGGTTCACCCAGCTGTGGCACGCCGCCGGCATCGGGCTCGGGCTCGAACAGCACCAGCTGCATTTCACGATCGGCGAGAACATCGGCTCGCCCGCGTGCGATGTTCCGACGGGCGGGATCGCCTGGATTCCGACCCGACAGCCGGTCGTCCTCGACGACTGGCCGGTCGTGCCGTCGACGCAGACGCGTCGTTTGACCACCGTTGCCTCGTGGCGGGGTACCTACGGTCCGGTCGTGCACGCCGGCCGCACGCTCGGAGTCAAGGCGCACGAGTTTCGCAAGTACCTGGATCTCCCGAACCGTGTCGAGCAGCGCCTCGAGCTCGCGCTCGACATCCACCCGGGAGACGAGGTCGACCGGCGCCGGCTGCTCGATCACAGCTGGCATCTCGTCGACCCGCGCGAGTGCGCCGGGAGTCCCGAGCGGTTTCGGCTCTACGTGCAGGGCTCGAGCGGAGAGTTCTCGGTGGCACAGGAGGTATACGTCACGACCCGCAGCGGTTGGTTCAGCGACCGCACCGTCCGCTACCTGGCGTCCGGGAAGCCCGCGTTGGTGCAAGACACCGGCTTCGGTCGACAGCTGCCGGTGGGCACCGGCCTGGTCGCGTTCGCGAACCTGGAAGAAGCGGTGCTCGGTGCCAAGTCGATCGAGTCGGACTACGTGGAGCACGCCGCCGCCGCGCGTGCGATCGCCGAACGGTACTTCGACGCGCGCGTGGTGCTGCCGCGTTTCCTCGAGCACGCGGGCCTGCGGCCGTGAACGTGCTGGTGTGCGGCCGGTTCGCGGGCGTCCCCCACCAGGGCGGCACGACGTGGGCGCTGCTCCAGTACGTGCTCGGCTTGCGCCGGCTCGGTCACGACGTGCTCGTCGTCGAGCCGCTGTCGACCACGCCCGACGCACGCGTCGCCGACTGCTTCCGGCGCGTCGTCGAGGAGTTCTCTCTTCACGACCGCGCCTCGCTCCTCGTCGACGGTGGCGCCGGTGGAATGGGATCGTCCCACGCCGAGGTGCTCGCGTTCGCGCGCCGCGCCGATGTCTTGCTCAACGCGTCGGGGGTGTTGAAGGACGAGCGAATCGTTGCCGCGATCCCGACGCGCCTGTACCTCGATCTCGACCCGGCGTTCACGCAGCTCTGGCACGCCTTCGAAGGCGTCGACATGGGTCTGAACGGCCACACCCATTTCGTGACCGTGGGTCTCGGCATCGGTCGTGAGAGCACGGTTCCGACGTGCGGTCGCCGTTGGATCACGAGCCTCCCGCCGGTGGTGCTCGACCGCTGGCCCGTCGCGCGTCAGCCGGAGCACAACGCGTTTACAACCGTCGCGAACTGGCGGGCCTACGGCTCCGTTCATCACGACGGCGTGCTGTACGGCCAGAAGGCGCACTCACTCCGCGCGCTGATCGATCTTCCCGATCACACCGCCGAGACACTGCTCCTCGCGCTCGACATCCATCCCGACGAGCGTTCCGATGTCCGGGCGCTGGCCGAGCACGGATGGCGCCGCACCGATCCCCGCGCCGCGGCGGGAACACCGCGCCGCTATCGAGCATTCGTCCGCGGGTCGAAAGCCGAGCTCGGGATCGCGAAGAGCGGCTATGTGGTCTCCCGCTCCGCCTGGTTCAGCGATCGCAGCGCGTGCTACCTCGCATCCGGACGCCCCGTCGTCGCGCAGGACACCGGATTCTCCGGTCATCTTCCGACGGGTCGGGGGCTGTTCGCCTTCGACGACGCCGACGGCGCGATCGCGGCGATCGACGCGATCAACCGCGATTACGACGGGAACGCGCGGGCCGCGCGCATCATCGCGGAGGAGCACTTCGATTCCGATCGAGTCCTCACGAGGCTGCTGGACCAGATCTGATGATCAGCGCCCCCCAACTCGACGCCGGACTCGCCGCGCAGCGCGTCGAGCTCGGAGGCGCGCTCCGCGTCGATCCGGTGCCGTCGCGGTACTCGACGAGCTACGCGTTGCACGATCTCAGGGTCCTGCGAGAGGACGAGCCGCCGCTCGCCCTCGTCGTCAAGGATCTCGAGTGGGCGTCGATGCTTCCCGAGGCGCGGCGCACGAAGCCCCGCTTCCTGTACGACCCAAGCCGCGAGATCGGCGTTTACCGGCACGTCCTCGACCGCGAAGCCCTCGGCACGGCGCGCTGCTACGCGGCGGTCGACGACGACGACCGCGGCTCCTGGATCCTCCTCGAGCGGGTGCCCGGCGTCCCCCTCGTCGAGGTGGGAGATCGTGAGCCGTGGCGCCGCGCGATGCGATGGCTGGCACGCTTCCACGCCCGCGGTGGAGTTGATCGCGACGCGCGTTCGGTGCCGTTGCTCCGGCACGACGAATGTTTCTACCGGATGTGGATGGACCGAGCGCGGCGGTTCGTGCCCGACCCGCGGCTCACGTGGGTGGCCGCGCGCTACGACACGGTCGTCGAACGTCTGCTCGCTCAGCGTCCGACGTTCATCCACGGTGAGCTGTACGCGTCGAACGTGCTCGTCGACGGCGATCGCGTGTGCGCGATCGACTGGGAGATGGCCGGCATCGGGCCCGCACTTGTCGACGTCGCCGCGCTCACGGCGGGCGCGGGGTGGAACGCCGCCGACCAGATGACGCTGCTCCGGGCATACCGCGACGACATCGACGCCGAGCTCCTCCGCGATCTCGACGCGTGCCGCGCGTACCTTGCGATCCAGTGGCTCGGCTGGTCGGCGTCGTGGACACCTCCTCTCGAGCACGCGCACGACTGGCTCGCGGTGGCGGTGGCCGCGACCGAACGGCTCGCGGGTCGGCCGTGAACCGGAGGGTGCTCGTCGTCAACGCGGACGATTTCGGACTTGCGCACGGCGTCAACCGGGGTGTGGCGCGCGCGTTCGAGCACGGAGTCGTCACGAGCACGAGCCTGATGGTCCGCGGCGCGGCGGCAGTCGACGCCGGGCGCTACGCACGATCGCGCCCGGCGCTCGCGGTCGGGCTTCACGTCGACCTCGGCGAATGGTCGTACCGGGACGGGAGCTGGGTCCCCGAGTACGCCGTGGTCGACCTCGACGACGAGCGCGTCGTCTCGTGCGAGATCGCCGCACAACTCGCGAAGTTCGCCGCGCTCACCGGACGTCGACCGACGCACCTCGACTCGCATCAACACGTGCACGGCGCCGAGCCCGTGCGGTCGGTGCTCGTCCGCGCCGCGGCCTCCATGGGCATCCCGCTGCGCGGCTGCGACGCGCGGATCGCTCACCGCGGCGACTTCTACGGGCAGGACGGCCG
>JAUZEM010000250.1 GCA_030839005.1 Actinomycetota bacterium
ACGAGTTGCACGTCACCAACGCGCCCAGCTGCGCCTGGCTGGTATCGGCGGCAATGGCCGCGAGCAGGGTGTACGCCTCGAAGTGGGTGGCTTCCGGGTCGCCGTAGAGCGGAAAGAAGTGGTCCCAGAGCCAAATGCTGTCGACCTCGAGCGCATCGGCGGAGTTCCACGCCGCGCGGAGCTGTTCGACGGTCGTCGCTTGCGGATGCAGCTGCACACCAACCTTGAATCGAGCCATTGTGCCGACGCTACCGGTCTTCCAGCTCGATACGGCGCCCGCCGTCGCGCATCCTGAGCGCGGCGTCGCCGTGCAGCAGTCGTCGCAACGGTTCTCCGACGAGATCCGCTCGCCAGCCCGCGGCGAGGCGGCTCGGACGATCCTGCAGCATCTGGGTGAGCTCGGCCCGGGTCGCGAGCAGCGAGGGATCGAGATCCAGCTCGGAGGCGCGTTGCGCGAGCCAGGCGCCGAGCACCGTGACCGCGGGTGCGAGCGAACGATCGATGCGGTCGGATTCGGGGAGAAGCAATTCCGACGACGCGAGCTCGATGCCGGCGGAGACGGCGTCGAGCAAATCCTTGGCGGTGTGGTCCCGTAGCCGGCCGTCGATCCCGCGGATGCCCGTGAGGTCTTCGCGGCTGCGCGGCGGACGTTGTACGACACCCGCCAGGGCGAGGTCGGAGAGTACGTAGCGAGAGGGCACGTCGAGGGCCTCGGCCGTCCGCTCGCGCCACGCCGCGACCTTCTGCGCGACGCCGCGCCCGTTCCCGCGCAGCTGGCGCGCCCCCTTGATCCGCCACCACGCGGTCTCGGGGTCGGGCCGCGACCGGATGCGCTGCCTCCGCTCCTCGCACTCATCGGTAGCCCACTCGAGCCGGCCCATCGTCTCGAGTCGCCGCACGAGCTCGTCGTGCAACGGCAGGAGATGCTCGACGTCGGCTGCCGCGTACACCCGTTGCTCGGCGCGCAACGGCCGGCGCGTCCAATCGGTGAGCCGGTCGCCTTTGGTGAGACGGGTTCCGAGCAGCTTCTCGACTGCCGCCGCCAGCGAGGGAGTCCCCATGCCGATGAACCCCGCGGCGACCTGCGTGTCGAACAGCGTGGACGGCGCGCAGCCGCACGCGCGCTCGAGGATCGTCAGATCCTGATCGGCCGCGTGCGCGACCATGCAGCCTTCTCCCGCGAGGAGGGCCCCGAGGGGAGCCGGGTCGACGGTCAGGGGATCGACCAAGGCGACGCCGTCGCGCCACGCGATCTGGATCAGTGCCAGATGCGGCCAATACGAGCGTTCTCCGTGGAACTCGGTGTCGAGCGCGTACCGCGGCTCGTCGGTGAGCGTCCGGACGAGCTCGGCCAGTTCGGCGGGAGCATCGATCCACAGGAGTTCCACGGCGCAAGCATGCCGCGCGCGTCGGGTCAGGCGCGGATTTGCCCGCGCCTACGGCGGGGCGGGCGACGCCGGGAGGCTCACCGGAGTGCGGCGCGGACGGTTGCGAGTTGCTCGAACGACCGCAACACCGGGTCCTGGTCGTCGGCGAGGTGGCGGACGATGACGTCGGTGCAACCCGATGCCCGCAACTCCGCGAAGGCGTCGGCGACGCGGCCCGGTCCGCCGATCACAACCGCCGACGGGTCGAAGCCGCGGTATCCACGGGCCACGATCGGCTCCGCGACGGCGGCCGCCTGTTCGTCGGTGGCGGCGAGGTGCACGTCGCGGCGCACGGCGATCCGGGATGGCTCGCGGCCGTGACGCACGCAGGCATCCCGGTAGCTCTGCACCAAGGCATCGACCTCGACCGGCGTCGCTTCGGGGCCGATGAGGAATGCGTCACCCAGACGGGCCGCGCGATCGACGGCGCGCGGAGCCGCGCCACCGATCCATACCTCGAGCGGCTCCGGCGGGACCGGCGCGATGTGAGCCCGGTCGATCTTCCACGGTCCGTCGGCGACGGTTACCGACTCACCGCGGCACAACGTGCGCACGATCTCGAGCGCGGCCTCGAAGCGCGTCGCGCGCTCGCGCGAGGAGGTGTCGAACACGCGGAACTGCTCGTCACCCGCGCCGACGGCACACTGCATGATGAAGGGCCCACGCGCGATCGCGGCGAGCGTGCCGATCTGTTCCGCGACCAACACCGGATGCCACAAGGGCAGGAGGAACAGCGCTCCCGCCGGGCGGTCGTCCCACTCGGCGAGCAGGCGACCGAGGATCGGGACGTTCTGGTAATAGGGAACCGGAACGTTGTGGTGGTCGCCGACGAAGAGGCTGTCGAGGCCCGCCTGGGCCGCGGCCTTCGCCCGCTCGACCATCCACCGGGCGCCGAGCCGCGCGTCCATCGGCGCGTACCCACTCCTCAAGGACACGCCGATGTTCATGGCTCCCTCGCTGCGGCGCGCCCTTCGGCGCACCTCCGCTGCGTCCGCACGGTTCTCATGCTCGGAGCTTCGCGCGATGATGCACAGATGGCGACTCTCGATCGTGACCTCGTGTCCCTGGCGGAACGCCGCGCCGAGCTACGCGGAAAATATCTGCGTCCCCCCGAGTCACGCGCCGCGTCGAACGGCGGCGGGGTGCATCACCTTGCGTTGATCTGTGCCGATCCCGAGCGCACGATCTCGTTCTACCAGGACGTGCTCGGCTTCCCGCTCGTCGAGCTGTTCGAGAACCGCGACTACGAAGGCTCGTCGCACTTCTTCTTCGACATCGGCGCGGGCAACATGCTCGCGTTCTTCGACTTCCCCGGCCTCGGCCTCGAGCCGGTTCCGGAGGGCCTCGGCGGTGTGCAGCACGTTGCCATCTCGGTGACACCCGCGACGTTCGAGTTGCTGAAGGGCAAGCTCGACGGCGCGGGGGTGGCGTACATCGGGCCCGACCGCGGCATCAAGGAGTCGGTGTACTTCAAGGATCCCGACGGCATCCAGGTCGAGCTGATTCGCCAGCCGCTCATGGAAGTGCCCGAGAGCGCGCCGCAGGACGGCTAACCGAGCTGCACCAACCACTCGAGGTGCGCGTCGGTGAGCCACGTCTGCAGATGCAGGCTCAAGCGCGAGAGCTCGTCGAACATCAGGAGCAGCCCGAAGGCGCCGATGACCGCGGCGGAGCCGCCGACGATGAGCACGAAGTGGTGACGAACCCAGCCGAGCGCGCCGCCGAGCCGGCCGAGGAGCAGGCCGGTGAGCAGGAACGGCAGGCCGAGGCCGAGCGAGTAGACCGCGAGCAGCGTGCCACCGGCCCACACGCGGTGCTGGTTCGCCGCGATACCCAGGATCGAACCGAGGATCGGGCCGATGCACGGCGACCAGCCGAAGCCGAATGCCACCCCCGCGATCGCGGGCGCGGCGTTGCCGAAGCGACCGAGCCGAGGATGAAACCGCTTCTCCTGGTACAGCCACGGCGCGCGCAGGAAAAGGGAGCCGAGGAGGAACAGGGCCATCGCCAGCATCAGCGCGCCCGACAGGCGCGTGAGGAGGCTTTGGTGATCTCGTAGCAACCGGCCGAGGGCGGTGGCCGACAATCCCCACGCGACGAATACCGCGCCGAATCCGGCGACGAACCACGCGGTCGTGGCGACGATGCGCCGAGCGTGAACCCGCGACTGGTCTTGCAGCTCGGCGAGATCGAGACCGGACACCATCGAGAGATAGCCGGGCACGAGGGGCAGCACGCAGGGCGAGAGGAACGACACGACTCCGCCGCCGAACGCGGCGAGATACGCGAGCACGTTGACGTCGCCGATGCGACTTCCGAGTGCGACGATCGCAATCACGGGTTGCCGATCATGTGAACGCCGATCACGTGAACATTGTGGGCGATCCGTCGCGCGGTCGGCGTACCCGAGCCACTACCGGCGAACGGGTCCGCCGATTCTGACCCGTCGAAGAGGTCTGCCGTGCCTCTACGGGCACCGTCCCGGGTCGGTGCGTATGCTCCCGAACGGTTTTCGCCGGAACGACCGAAAGGTGTCTCGTGACACGCGTGCAGGAGCTTTTCGACTTGTCGGGCCAGGTCGCGGTGCTGACCGGCGTTGCGAGCGGGATCGGCAAGGCGTCTGCGCACATGCTCTCGGCCGCCGGCGCGACGATCGTCGGCGGCGACATCGACGAGGCCGGCGCCCAGGCCACCGTGGACGAGATCACTGTCGAGGGTGGCACCGCGCGCGCGCGACGGGTCGACGTCACGAAACGCGCCGACGTCGACGCCCTCGTCGACGGGGCTCGAGCCGACTTCGGTCGCGTCGACATCATGGGCAACATCGCCGGCATCCCGCACAACAAGATGGTTGCCGACTGCAGCGACGAGGAGTTCGAACGGATCCTGGCGATCAACTTGAAGAGTGTCTTCTACGGATGCCAGGCGGCGATCCGTCACATGATTCCCCAGGGCTCGGGCAACATCGTGAACATCTCCTCGGGCGCGATCGACACCCCCGCGCCCACACTCGCGTGCTACGGCATGACGAAGGCTGCCGTGGCGATGCTCACCAAGACGCTGGCGACCGAGGTCGGTCGCAACGGAATCCGGGTGAACGCGATCGCGCCGGGAATGATCCTCACCAACTTCTCGCGGCACAACTTCACGGACGCCGACGGCAATGTCGTGCCCGAGAAGCTCGAGCAGTACCACAAGCGGGCCGGCGCGATGGCGCCCCTCGGGCGCGCCGGCGAGGCCGAGGATGTCGCCCGCGCGTTCTTGTACCTCGTCTCGGAAGCCGCCGCGTTCGTGACCGGTCAGATCGAACGACCCAATGGTGGCGTGTCGATGCCCTGGTAGGTCCGGACCGGATGAATCAGGCGGTGCCGCGATTGGTCGCCCGCGGCGCGCGACGCACGCGGACGTGCGACTCGACCGGCGGGCCGATGCGCGTCCCCGTGCGGTAGCGGCCGTCGACCACCGGAAGGCCACCGCTGCGCATCGCGCTGGCGCGCTGGCGATGCCGCGCGAGCCGCAGCATCCGTTGCCGCTTCACCGCTCGCCGCCGGAACCCGATCACCACCGCCAGCAAGAGAATCAACACGATGGCGATGTTGCGCGTGCGCAGGAGTCCGGGCGATCGATGCGTGCTACTCGTCGGTGCGGTCCGCACGTGCTTGCTCGCAGTCGCCGCGAGCGGTGGCGCCTCGAGGACGGGGATCACTTCCGGAACGGTCACGGCGGTCGGTGTCGCGGGGTTGTTGGAGGTGCCGAGCTTCGCGAACGCGGCCTGGTCTGCCGCGCGGGCCGCGCAGCGCGAGACCGCGACCGCCGGCAGGGTCTGACCCGTCCCAAGCGCGTCGGGTGCGGTCGCGAATCCGGCGTCGAGCAGCGACGCGGCCTCCTGGTAGCCGGCGTCGGGGGCGCCGAGGATGACGGCGATCAGCGTGCGTCCGTTACGCGTCGCCGCCGCGACCAACGCGTGCTGCGAGCGGTTGGTGAAGCCCGTCTTGAAGCCGATCGCCCCTGGGTAGTCGTAGCCGCCGCCCGGCAACATCTTGTTGTGGTTGATCAGATGGTGTTGCCCGCCCGAGGGATCGACAAATGAGTACTCGCGCAGGGCCGCCCATTTCGCGATCTCGGGCACCGAGAGCGCGTTGCGCGTCGCGATGGCGAGGTCGTACGCGCTCATGAAAGGACCACCCTTGTACGACGTCTGGTCGTCGAGGCCGGCGGGGTCGCCGAGGGTGCTGTCGCGCAGGCCGAGTTGGCGAGCCGTCGCGGCGAGATCGGTAGCGAACCCGTCGAGGCTGCCGCCGACCGTCTCGGCCATCGCATAGGCCGCGTCGTTGGCGGAAACCATCATCAGCGCGGCCATGATGTCGTCGGCACGCCACGGCTTCGCGACCGGAAGACCGATGCGCATCGCCTCGACGCTCGCGTCCCGCGCGTTGGCCGTCACGGTCGCGCCCGGGCACAGACGCTCGACCCCGGTGAGCGCGGTCATGATCTTCGCCGTGCTCGCGGGGTGCACTGCCTCGTGAATGTTGTCACCGATCAAGATCCGCCCGGTTCCCGCGTCGACGACGATGTCGGCTTTTGGCGATGGGAGGCCCGCGGCGGCCGCGGCGGTGACCGTCGGGCCGACCGTGGCGGCGGTGAGAATGCCGACCACCGCCGTCGCCGCGCCTGCGAACCCGGCGAGGCGGCAAGGGCGGCGCATGGGCGTCCAGGCTAGGCGGAACCGGTTCCCGAACGACGTCTTGGCGCGAAAACGGCTCGGGCGCCGGCACGGCGACGTGCCACCATGGGGTCGTGGCCAACTCCCCGTCTCGAATCTCCGCCCGCATCGCGGCCATCCAGGAGTCCGCGACGCTCGCCGTCGACGCCAAGGCCAAGGCACTGAAGGCCGCAGGCGAGAACGTCATCGGCTTCGGAGCCGGCGAGCCCGACTTCCCGACCCCCCGGAACGTCGTGGAAGCGGCGATCGCCGCGTGTCGTGAGCCCCGCTACCACCACTATTCGCCGACACCGGGCCTGCCCGAGCTGCGCGACGCGATCGCGTTCAAGACCAAGCGCGACTCCGGGGTCGATTGCTCGGCCGCGCAGGTCGTCGTCACGAACGGCGGGAAGCACGCCGTCTACAACACGTTCCAAGTCCTGTGCAACGAAGGCGACGAGGTGCTGGTGCCGGCGCCGTACTGGACGTCCTACCCCGAAGTGATCACCCTCGCCGGAGGCGTGCCCGTGATGCTTCCGACGTCGGAAGCCGACGGATTTCGCGTCGCGATCGATCAGCTGGAGGCGGCGTGGTCGCCCCGCACCAAGGCGTTGTTGTTCGTCTCGCCGAGCAACCCGACCGGCGCGGTGTATCCCTCCGAGGAGGTGGAGGCGATCGGCCGCTGGGCGCTCGATCGCGGCATCTGGGTCGTCACGGACGAAATCTACGAGCACCTCACCTACGACGGCCACGCGTTCTCGTCGATGCCGGGTCTGGTGCCCGAGCTCATGGATCGCTGCGTCATCCTGAACGGCGTGGCGAAAACGTACGCGATGACCGGCTGGCGCGTGGGCTGGATGATCGGGCCGCTCGACGTGACCGCCGCGGCGACCAACCTGCAGTCGCATTCCACTTCGAACGTCTCGAACGTCGCGCAGGCGGCCGCGCTCGCCGCGGTGAGCGGCGACCTGTCGGCCGTCACCGAGATGCGGGGTGCATTCGCGCGGCGCGGCCACACGATGTACGAGCTCTTGGCGAAGATCGAAGGTGTGAGCGTTCTCGCCCCGCAGGGCGCGTTCTATTGCTTTCCCTCCTTCGAAGGGGTGCTCGGGCGAGAGATCGCCGGCCGTACCCCGCACACCACGCTCGAGCTGTGTGCCTTGCTGCTCGAGGTCGCGAAAGTCGCGATCGTTCCCGGCGAGGCGTTCGGCGCGCCGGGCTACGCCCGGTTGTCGTTCGCGCTCGGCGACGACGACCTGGGTGTCGGGATGCGGCGGATCGCGGAGCTCCTGTCGTAACTACTCGCACTCTCCTCGAGCCTGCCCGTCGGGTGGGAACGGTCCGGGTTACGTATCGTCGCCGTCTACCCTCGGGGGCGATGCCCGCGCGTGTTCTCGTCTCCGAACCCCTCGCCGAGCGCGGTCTCGTCGCCATGCGTACCGCCGGCCTCGAGGTCGACGTCCGGACGGGTCTCTCCCGGGAGCAGCTGCTCGAAGCGGTCAAGGGCGCGCGGGCCCTCGTGATCCGCAGCGCGACCCAGGTCACGGCCGAAGTGCTCGAAGCGGCGACTGAGCTCGTCGTCGTCGGGAGGGCGGGCATCGGGCTCGACAACGTCGACGTCGTCGAGGCGACGCGGCGCGGCGTGATGGTGGTCAACGCCCCCCAGTCCAATGTCCTGTCCGCGGCCGAGCACACGCTCGCGCTCCTGCTCGCGCAGGCCCGCAACGTTCCCCAGGCCGACGCCGACCTGAAGGCCGGCGCATGGAACCGTTCGAAATGGGAAGGCGTCGAGCTGCACGGCAAGACGCTGGGTATCGTCGGTCTGGGACGCGTCGGTGTGCTCGTGGCACAACGCGCGCACTCGTTCGGCATGCGGCTCGTCGCGTACGACCCGTTCGTCAGCTCGGATCGGGCGCGTCAGCTCGGCGTGGCGCTCGTTCCGACAGTCGAAGAGCTGGTGGCGATCTCCGATTTCGTCTCGATTCACGCCACGAAGACACCCGAGACGGTCGGGCTCGTCAATGCGTCGGTGCTCGCCCACGCCAAGCCGGGCCTGCGTCTGGTCAACGCGGGCCGCGGCGGCATCGTCGACGAGGACGCGCTGGCGGCTGCCATCGCCGACGGCCGGCTCGGCGGCGCCGCGATCGACACGTTTGCCAAGGAACCGACCACCGAGTCGCCGCTGTTCGCACTGGACAACGTCGTCGTAACGCCGCACCTCGGCGCGTCGACCGCCGAGGCCCAGGACAAGGCGGGGGAGACGATCGCGGAGCAGGTGATCCTCGCGTTGCGCGGCGACTTCGTGCCGTTCGCGGTCAATGTCGCCGCGTCCGAGGCTTCCGAGAGCGTGCGCCCGTTCCTGCCGCTGGCCGAGCGGGTCGGGCGCCTGTTCACGGGTCTGGCCGGAGGCGCGCCGTCGACGCTCAACATCGAGTACGAGGGCGAGATCGCCGACTACGACTGCCGCGTGCTCACCCTGTCGGTGTTGAAGGGCGTGCTCGCGCCGGTGGTCACGGAGCCGGTGTCGTACGTCAACGCTCCGCAGATCGCGGAGCAACGCGGCATCTCGGTGCGCGAAACGAAGTCGTCGGACGCGCGCGACTACGTGAATCTCATCGTCGTTCGCGGCGATCAGGGCACGCATGTCGCGGCAACGCTGTTCGGCAAGCACCAGGCGCCGCGCATCGTGGGGATCGACGGCCACCAGGTCGACCTCCCGCCGGCGCGACACATGCTCGTCGTGCACAACGACGACAGCCCGGGCATGATCGGTCGCGTCGGAACCGTGCTCGGCGACGCCGGCATCAACATCTCCAACATGGACGTCGGGCAGAGCCCGAGCGGTGAGGCCGCGCTGATGGTCATCGCGACCGAGACCGCGGTACCGGCTGACGTTGTCCAGCACATGGCGCGCCAAGAAGGCGTGCAGTCGGCTCGCGCGATAGACCTGGGTTGAGGCGACCTCGGTTGAGGCGATCTCGGTTGAGGTCGCTAGACCTTCGAGGGCCGTAGGCCGTCGCCGGCTGCCGCGGCCTCGTCGGCGTAGCACCGGTCGGGCTTCGTGCGCGCGTAGTTCAAGCCCCCCGGCGAGTGGTAGATCCCGCTCGCGAGCTTGGCCTTTATCGGATGGGTCGATGGGCAGCTGCCGTCGGCGTTCGGCTCGACCCATTGCTCCGGCGGGGCCGCGGTTGCCGGCGGGGCAGCGGTTGCCGGCGCGGCGCGTGGAACCGGCGGGAAGGGGAACGGCGCCGTCGACCATTCAACGCCACGCGGTCGCTCCTCCGCTTTCTTGATCCACGCGCGCCAGGCCGCAAATGCGACGCCGCCGAGGATTCCGGCGCCGAGCGCCCGCTTCACCGCCTTATGCATCGGCCAACCCGTCGGAGTGTTCCATTCGGCGAATTCTCTCATGCGCGGGCCGGCGGCTGCCGACCGAAGGTTTGACGAACGCGGTCGACACTGACACACTGCCCCGACTTATGCGCAAGGAGACAACGGCTTCCGCAGCTCTGCTGGGCCTCCTCCTTATGTAGGCGCGAGCGCCCCCTGGTGCTCGCGCTCGACCCTCCGTGCCGACCCGGCCGGAGGGTTTTTCGTTGCATAACGGTGCGGTGAACGGAGCCACGGCGGAGTGAACTCGCCAGCGAGCGAACGACAGCGGGACGGGTATCCCGGCCCGCAGAGAGCGAGCGAATGAACATGGACACGGTCAGGATCTTCGATACGACCCTTCGAGACGGCGAGCAGTCGCCCGGAATCTCGCTCGACGTCACCGAGAAGCTCGAGATCGCCGACCAGCTCGCCCGGCTCGGCGTCGACGTGATCGAAGCCGGCTTCCCCATCGCGTCCGACGGCGACTTCGAGTCGGTCGAGGCCATCGCCAAGGCGGTGAAGGGACCGATCATCACCGCCCTGTCTCGCACCGGCTTCAAAGACGTCGACCGGGCGTGGGAGGCGGTGCGCCACGCGGAGAAGCCGCGCATCCACGTGTTCATCGCGACGTCGAAGATTCACATGGAAAAGAAGCTCCGTATGACGCCGGAGCAGGTGAAGCACGAGGCCGGCGCGGCGGTGGCGCGGGCCAAGGATTACGTCGTCGACGTGGAGTTCTCGCCCGAGGACGGCTACCGCTCCGATCCCGTCTTCATGTGCGAGGTTTGCCAGATCGCGGTCGACAACGGCGCGACGACGTTGAACATCCCCGACACCGTCGGCTTCGCCGTACCGGAGGACTACGGGCGGTTGATCAAATACGTCATCGATACGGTGCGGGGCGATTTCATCGTCTCGACGCATTGCCACAACGATCTCGGCCTGGCGGTCGCGAACTCGCTCGCCGGCGTCTCGAACGGCGCGCGTCAGGTCGAGTGCGCGGTCAACGGGCTCGGCGAGCGTGCGGGCAACGCCGCGCTCGAAGAGGTCGTGATGGCGATCCGAACCCGGCGCGACTACTTCGACGCGGTCGACGTGAACGTGCGCACGGAGGAGCTGGCCCGTACCTCGCGCATGGTCGCGCGCCTGACCGGCTACCACGTGCAGTACAACAAGGCAGTCGTCGGTCGAAACGCGTTCGCGCAC
Source organism: Actinomycetota bacterium (assembly GCA_030839005.1). Lineage (GTDB taxonomy): Bacteria > Actinomycetota > Acidimicrobiia > IMCC26256 > PALSA-610 > PALSA-610. Next base: position 10,708 of record JAUZEM010000250.1, read on the forward strand.
GAAGCCGGAATTCATCAGCATGGCGTGCTTGCCGATCGCGAAACCTACGAGATCATCGACGCTTCGACGGTGGGCCAGGAAGCAGCGCAAATCGTGCTCGGCAAGCACTCGGGTCGCCACGCGTTCGCGGACACGCTCGAGAAGATGGGGATCCATGTGCAGGGCGACGCGCTGAACAGCGCGTTCGTGCGCTTCAAGGAGCTCGCCGACAAGAAGGTCGCGATCACGGACGCCGACCTCGAGGCGATCATCGCCGAAGAGCTCGGGAGCGGCAAGGTGCATCGTTACGGCTTGCACGAGCTCGAGGTTCGCGGCGGCACCAGCACCCCACCGTCGGCCCGAGTGGTCCTCACCGATGCCGACGGCAAGATCGAAGCCGGCGGTACGGGAGACGGCATGATCGACGCCGCGATCGCGGCGATCGGCGAGGCGACGGGCGTGCAGGGCATTCTCGGCAACTTCCAGGTTTCGTCGGTGACCGGCGGCGCCGACGCGCTGGGAGCGGTCGCGGTGACGGTCGACGCCGAGGGGCGCAAAGTGACGGGTCGCGGCGTCGCGACCGACGTCGTCGAAGCATCGGCGCGCGCGTACCTCAACGCGGTCAACAAGCTCGTTCGCCTGCGCGGCCGCGACGAGACCCGTGAGACCACCGTCGGCCCATGACGTGACGGTGAATCTGTGGGTCAATGAGGAGCACGCCCTCGCCTACTTGCGCGAGCGCGACACGCTCCCGCACCGTGTCGACGCGCTCGAGGTCCTGTGCGAGCTGCTACCGGCTCGGGTCGAGCGGGTCCTCGATCTCGGGACCGGCGACGGAATCACGCTCGGGCTCGTGCTCGCGGCCCGACCGGACGCGACCGGGATCGGTCTCGATTTCGGTGACGAGATGTTGCGCCGCGCCCGGGATCGCTTCGCGGGCGACGCGCGCGTCCAGATCGACCGGCACGATCTCGACCAGCGCTTGCCGAGCACGCTCGGCGACTTCGACGTCGTCGTGTCGAGCTTCGCGGTCCACCACTGCGCTCCCGCTCGCCAACGCGCGCTCTACGGTGAGGTGTTCGAAATCTTGCGCCCGGGTGGCCTATTCGTGAACGCCGAACACGTGGCGTCCCCAACCGTTGCGCTCCATCTCGAATTTCTCGCCGCATTCGAGCGCGCGCCCGCCGACGATGACCCGTCCAATCAGCTCGTCGGCGTCGAACAGCATCTGACCTGGTTGAACGACGTCGGATTCGAGAATTGTGAGTGCTTTTGGAAGTGGCGCGAGCTTGCCGTGGTCGCCGCGACGCGGCCCGCGGTCGCATGACCCCAGCCCCGGCGGGAACAATCATGCAACTTCGAAACTTGAACGTCGCAAAGTAACGACATCGGGCAATCCTGCGGAGGACGTGTGATGAGCGTCATCGATTTTTTCGAGTATCTGGCCGCCAGCGCGCATACGGTCGACCTCGCGCACGACCTCGCCGACGTATGGGTCGCACGCCAGGTCGTCGACATGTGCCAGCCCGCCGCCTGAGCGCCCAGCCCGCCGCCTGAGCGTGGCGCCGGGCTAGGCCCGGACCGACGGCAGCCAGCCGGGCCGCGTCGACTCGTACGCTTGGATCGCGTCGGTATGGCGCAATGACAGGCCGACGTCGTCGAGGCCGTTGAGCAACCGGTACTGCGTGAAGTCGTCGAGCTCGAATGCGATGTCGAGGTCGATCGCCGGCGCGGCGACCCGCTTGCGCTCGACGTCGACGACGATCTCCAGATTCGGGTCTTCCTCGATCGCTTCCCAGAGCCGATGAATCGCCGCATCGGGGATCGCCGCGACGACGAGGCCCATCTTGCCGGAGTTGTTGCGAAAGATGTCGGCGAAGCGCGTGGAGAGCACCGCCCGGAAGCCATAGTCCATGAGCGCCCAAACGGCGTGCTCTCGTGACGAGCCGGTGCCGAAGTTCGGACCGGCCACGAGAACGTCGGCGCCCGCGTAGCGCGCCTGGTTGAGCACGAAATCGGAGTTCTCGCGCCACTCCGAGAACAATCCTTCGCCGAAGCCGGTGCGCTCGACGCGCTTCAGCCAGTCGCTCGGGATGATCTGATCGGTGTCGACGTCGGAGCGCACCAGCGGCACTCCGCGCCCGGTGATCACATTTACCTTTTCCATCAGCTCAGGTCTTCCGGTGTCGAGAAGCGACCGGCGATCGCGGTCGCGGCCGCGACGGCGGGCGAGACCAGGTGCGTTCGGCCGCCCTTGCCCTGACGGCCTTCGAAGTTGCGGTTCGACGTCGATGCGCAGCGCTCGCCCGGAGCGAGCTTGTCGGGATTCATGGCCAGGCACATCGAGCAGCCCGGCTCGCGCCAGTCGAAACCGGCGTCGACGAACACGCGGTCGAGACCCTCGGACTCGGCTTGGGCCTTTACCGCGGCCGAGCCCGGGACGACCAGCGTGCGCACCCCGGCCTTGACCTTGCGGCCGCGGGCGACGTCCGCCGCGATGCGCAGGTCCTCGATCCGCGAATTGGTGCACGAGCCGATGAACACCGTGTCGACCGCGATATCGCGCATCGGCGTGCCTGCCTTCAGCCCCATGTAGATCAGCGCGCGCTTGGCCGACTCGCGCGCCGAGTCGTCGGTGAAGGCGTCGGGGTCGGGAACGGTGTCGTCGATCGGGATCGTCTGCGCGGGATTCGTTCCCCACGAAACGTGCGGTCGCAGCGTCCCCGCGTCGATGGTCACCTCCTTGTCGAACACCGCGTCGCGATCGGTGACGAAGCTGCGCCAGTGCTCGACGGCGGTTTCCCAGTCGGCGCCGTGCGGCGCGGTGGGCCGGCCGTTGAGGTAGTCGAACGTCGTCTCGTCGGGGGCGATCATGCCGGCGCGTGCACCCGCTTCGATCG
>JAUZEM010000283.1 GCA_030839005.1 Actinomycetota bacterium
TCGACGGCCTCGAAATCTCACTCCCGCGTCTGCGCGCTCGCCTCGACGCGCTCGCGGAGATCGGGGCCATCGAAGGCGGCGGTTGCGCGCGGCTCGCACTCACCGACGAAGATCGTCGCGGTCGTGATCTCGTCGTGAGCTGGATGCGCGATCTCGGACTGCGGGTCGACGTCGACGAGATCGGGAACGTGGTGGGGACGTGGCCGCCCGAGCGCAGCGACGCGCCCGTCATGACCGGCAGCCACATCGACACGGTTGCGACGGGCGGCCGGTTCGACGGCACTCTCGGAGTGCTCGCGGGGATCGAGGTGCTCGAGACGGTGATCACCTCGGGCGTCGAGCTCGCCCGCCCCGTCGCGGTCGCGTTCTTCACCGACGAGGAAGGGAGCCGGTTCGCGCCCGACATGCTGGGCAGTCTCGTCTTCGCGGGCGGGATGCCGCTCGAGGACGCGCTTGCCGTACGAGCGATAGACGGCGCGGTGCTCGGCGAGGAGCTGTTGCGTATCGGATACGCAGGTCCGCAGCCGAGCCCGGCGCGGCCACCGCATGCGTACGTCGAGCTGCACATCGAGCAGGGTCCGGTCCTCGAGGCCGAGGAGGTGACGATCGGCGCGGTGACCGGCGTGCAGGGCATCTCGTGGACCGAGCTCACGATCACCGGGCAGTCGAACCATGCCGGGACGACGCCGATGGCGATGCGGCACGACGCGGGATACGCCGCGGCCGAGGTGGCCTCGTTCGCGCGCCGGCTCTCGGCCGACATGGGACCACCACAAGTCGCGACGGTCGGACGCATCGAGCTGCACCCGAACCTCGTGAACGTCGTCGCGGCGCGGGCGACGATGACGATCGACCTGCGCAATACCAAGGATGAGCTCGTCGCCGTGTCGGAGCGACGGTTGTTCGAGTTTTGTGACGAGCTGGCGGAACGCGAAGGCGTGTCGATTGCCCGACGATCGCTGGCGCGGTTCGCGCCGGTCGACTTCGACGAGCAGGTCATCGCGTTGGTCGAGGGCGTCGCGCGGGCGCGCGGCCTTTCGACCATGCGACTGCCTTCGGGGGCCGGTCACGACGCCCAGATGCTGGCGCGCGTGTGTCCCGCCGGGATGGTGTTCGTTCCCAGCGTTCGGGGCATCAGCCACAACCCGGCCGAGCTCACGGTCGACACCGACCTCGCAGCCGGCGCCAACGTGCTGTTGCACGTGTTGTTGCGCCTCGCCTCGGAGGCAGGATGAGCCGTCCGCTCGCGATTGCCGCGGCCCAGATGGGTCCGGTCGTGCGCGCCGAGACCCGTGCGCAGGTCGTGGAACGACTGCTCCTGATGCTCCGCGACGCCGCGGATCGCGGGGCCGAGCTCGTCGTGTTTCCCGAGCTCGCGCTCACGTCCTTCTTCCCCCGATGGGAGCTTTCCGGCGACGCGCTCCTCACCTTCTTCGAGCGCGACATGCCGAGCGCCGACACCAAGCCCCTGTTCGACGAGGCGAAGCGGCTCGGCGTCGGATTCCATCTGGGCTACGCCGAGCTGACCCCCGACGGCCATCGGTACAACACGGCGATCCTCGTCGAGCGCGACGGTCGGGTGGTCGCGAAGTATCGCAAGGTCCATCTTCCCGGCCACGAGGAGCCGGAGGCGTGGCGTCCGTTCCAACACCTGGAGCGCAAGTACTTCGAACCCGGTCCCGAATCCTTTCGTGTACAGCGTGCCTTCGGCGGGCTGGTCGGGATCGCGATCTGCAACGACCGGCGCTGGCCCGAGGCGTATCGCGTGCTCGGCCTGCAGGGCGTGGAGGTGGTGTGTATCGGCTACAACACGCCCATCCACTACGCACCCGACCCTGGGCAAGATCGCCTCGCGGCCTTCCACAACAACCTGGTGATGGCGGCCGGCGCATATCAGAACGCGACGTGGGTCGTCGGCGTGGCCAAGGGAGGCGTCGAAGAGGGCGTCGAGGGACTCTCCGACAGTCAGATCATCGGGCCCTCCGGGGAGGTCGTCGCTCGGTCCGCAACGACAAGCGACGAGGTCGTCGTCGCGGTGTGTGATCTCGATCTCTGTCTCGACTACAAACGGACGGTCTTCGACTTCGACCGGTATCGGCGACCGGAGATGTACACGCGCATCACATCGCAGCGGGGCGCCGTCGCGCCCGGGGACGCGGACCGATGACCGAGGTCCTCGACGTCGACCTGCTCGCGTTCGAGCGGGGAAGTGCAACGCAACGGCGTGCCGTGGTCGACGGTGTAATGCGGAGTTTGGGAACCGGGTTCGTCTTCACCAGCCACGACATCCCGCACGACTTGATGGACGACGCCTACGCGATGCTCGCGCAATTCTTCGCGCTGCCGACCGCCGAGAAGAACCGTTGGCGCGTCCCCGAGAGTCATGGTCAGACGGGATACACCGGTCTGCTGGTGGAGACGGCGGCGATCAGCGACATCGCGGACTGGAAGGAGATGCTCAACTGGGGAGCCGAGGTGCCGAGACATCATCCTCTGCGCACGCGATACCCGCATCGGTACCCCGAACAGGTCTTTCCCGAGGTCGCGGTGCCGGGCATACGCGTAGTGCTGGTCGCATTCCACCAGCGACTTATCGATCTCCAGGCCCGTTTCCTTCGCATCGTTGCGGCGGGATTGCGAATCGGCGACGACTATTTCGACGACATCCTGGCGGACGGCTCGCACCTCACGCGGGCAATCCACTATCCGCCGATTGCCCACGCACCTTCGGCGGAACATGTGTGGGCCGACGCGCATACCGACATCAACCTCGTCACCGCGCTGCCGCGCGCGACCAGCCGCGGATTGCAGTTGAGCACGCCGGACGGGTGGCTCGAGGTGGTCCCGCCCGAGGGGTACGTCGTCGTCAACTCCGGCATCATGCTCGAGCGCCTCAGCAACGGTCGGATTCCGGCGGGAGTCCATCGCGTCCTCGCGGGGGAAGGCTCGTCGATCGAGCGATTCTCCGTCGTCCAGTTCTGTCACCCGGCACCGTGGTTCGCCCTCTCGCCGCTGCCGACGTGTGTCGACGCCACACATCCGTTGCGATACGGGACGATCGAGGCCGGCGCGCTCCTCGACCGCGTGCTCTACGACATTGGCCTCATCGATCGGGCCTGATCGATCCGGATTTGCCACAAATTCTGCTCGTCCGAGCAGATTGGCCGTGATTTCTCGGTCCAGGGGTGCCGATAAGAACGTGGGTGCCGGTATCTCACCCTGTTGCTGGCCTTCCCGGATGACGCCCGGATCAACGCCGGGCGCCGGTTGGGAGACCTGGTCAGCAGATCGTACGTACAAGGGCCAATCCCCCCTGCCGCGGCGGTGCTGCTGTTGGCGATGCCTTGCTACGTACGAAACGAGCTCTCTCATGACACATCACGTTGCGGTTGCACGCCGGAGCGGACTCGCAGTGATCGCGCTCGCCCTGGCGTCCGCGGTCTTCCTCCTGTTCGCGAACAACGCCGGCGCGGCCATAGTGGCGAACGTTCCGATGGGGACAGTCGTCAACTATTCCGTGCTCGGTGGGCAATCGGTCACCAACACGGGAAACAGCACGATGACCCTGGATCTCGGGGTCTCGCCCGGATCCTCGATCGTGGGATTCGACCAACCGGGCGGGCCGGGGACGGTGGGACCTCCCGGAACCATCGACAATCCCAATGCCGCGCAAGCGCAGCTCGATCTGACCGACGCGTATGACGACACCCACCTGCGATCGATTCCCACCGCGATTACCGGAAACAATCTCGCCGGCACCCTGCAGGGCGGCGTGTACCACGCGTCCGCCCGGGGTCCGCTGGGCATCACGGGGACACTGACCCTCGACGGGAACAACAATCCGAACACGGTCTTCATCTTCCAGACCGATTCGACGCTGACGA
>JAUZEM010000311.1 GCA_030839005.1 Actinomycetota bacterium
GACCGTTCCCGCCGGACCAGCTCCCGGTGTGTGCATGCTCTGCGGCGCGCCGCTCGCCGGTGTCGGACGGTGCTCGGCCTGCGGCCTGTCGCAGGAAGGCGGTCCCGGGCGCCGCAATCCGTTCACCACACCCGTGCTCCTCGGGCTCGGCGCGGTCTTGGTCGCGGTCTACGCCGTCACCCTCGTCGTCGTGCTGCTCGCCCGCTAGAACGGATACGACCGGCCGCAGGCCGACCGTTTCGCCCCGGGGATCCGCCGTACGGCACCATGAGCAGGACCGAACACCGGTGGGAGACCTTGTGCTGCTCGCCGAACTGACCGTCCGCCACACCAGGCGTCACATGCCGACCCGTCGGGTCGCGCTCGATCACGCCTACCTGCCGATGACGGGCGCCGGCCACGGCGGATTGTTGCTCTCGGCCGTGGTATCGGAGTTCCTCCCCGCGCTCGACGAGGAGCAGATCGAGCTCTTCCCGCGCCTGCTCGACGATGCCCGCCGGGGTCTGAGCGTGCCGCGCCTGGCCCTGCGTTACCGCCTCCAGACCGACGTCCACGGGCTCGACCGCTCGCGTCACCGGGTGCTCGGCGAAGACGGCTACGTGATCGTGGAGCTCGACGTGCACGGCGCAGCCGTTCCCCAGGTTCTCGGGGCCGTGCTCGCGGTCTCCACGATGGGCCGCACGAGCCGCGACGCGGCGGTGGACGCGATCCGCAACGTGGTCGCGAACCGGTTCCGGATGCCCGACGGCGTGCGCCTGCGACGGCTCGTCTACGGCACGCCCCAGGAGGCGGTTCCGCTCGCGGGCACCCATTGGACGAAGGGACGGCCGCCGCAGGAGCTCGAGTGGGCCGGCGTTCCGTCGGAACGGCGCTGGGCGATGGAGGTACTCGGTCTGCGGGGCGGGATGGAGCTCGACCGCGACGACATCAGCCGGCGTTTCCGTCGCCTGCTGCGCGACGCGCACCCTGATCACGGCGGTGCCCGGGCCGAGGCCGCGGAACGGATCGCCGAACTGACCGAAGCTCGTGACGTGCTGATCGGCATCGCCGCTTCGGCCGCCCCCGCAGCCGGCGATTAGCTTCTCGCGAGCCCCGCGAAAGCCAGCGAGCGGCGAGCGAAGCGAGCAAGCGACCCGAATTGCTCCCATCCCGCGCCGGGAGCGGCGAGCGCAGCGAGTTCGACCAGCAGACGAGGAGCACACCTTGAGGGATCCGGTTCGCGTCGCGGTCACCGGTGCCGCCGGTCAGATCGGGTACAGCCTGCTCTTTCGCATCGCGAGCGGCGCGATGCTCGGCCCCGATCAGCCGGTGATCCTGCACCTCCTCGAGATCACGCCCGCGCTCGGCGCGCTCGGCGGTGTCGTGATGGAGCTCGACGACTGCGCGTTCCCGTTGCTCGCCGGCGTCGTCGCGACCGACGACGCGCACAAGGCGTTCGACGGCGTGAACACCGCGCTCCTCGTCGGCTCCCGCCCGCGCACCAAGGGCATGGAGCGCAAGGAGCTGCTTGAGGCCAACGGCGCGATCTTCACCGCGCAGGGCAAGGCACTCGCGTCGAGCGCGGCCGACGATGTCCGGGTACTGGTCGTGGGCAACCCGGCCAACACGAACTGCCTCATCGCGATGAACAACGCGAAGTCGATCCCACCCGAGCGTTTCACCGCGATGACGCGCCTCGACCACAACCGGGCCAAGGCGCAGATCGCGGCGAAGACCGGTGCGCAGGTGGCGGCGGTCACCAACATGACGATCTGGGGCAACCACTCCGCCACGCAGTATCCCGACCTGTTCAACGCCAAGGTCGACGGCAAGACCGCGAGCGATCTCGTCGACCAGACCTGGATCGAGAACGACTTCATCCCCACCGTGCAGCAGCGCGGCGCGGCTGTGATCGAGGCGCGCGGCGCGTCGTCGGCCGCGTCGGCGGCGTCGGCCGCGCTCGATCACGTGCGCGAGTGGGCGCTCGGGACGGCGAAGGACGACTGGGCGAGCATGGCCGTGTGCTCCGACGGCTCCTACGGGGTTCCCGAGGGTCTGATCTCGGGCTTCCCGTGCACGACCAAGGACGGCGTGTGGAAGATCGTGCAGGGGCTCGACGTCAACGAGTTCTCGCGGGGCCGCATCGACGCGAGCGTCGGTGAGCTGGGCGAGGAACGCGACGCGGTCTCCGAGCTCGGACTCATCTAGGCGTGAAGGCCTGGCGCCAGCCGAGCCCGTACGGGGAGTTGACCGTCGTCGTCAGTGACGCCGGCGTGCAGGAGATCAGCCTGCCCGGCGACGACCAGCCCGAGGTCGAGATCACGAAGGCCGATCGCGCGGTTGCGAGGCAGCTCGACGAGTGGTTCGCAGGCCGGCGGCACGCGTTCGACCTCGAGCTCGATCTGACCGGCATCGAAGGCTTTCGGCGCGTGGTGCTCGACACGCTCGTGCGGGAGGTGCCGTGGGGCGAGGTCGTGTCGTACGGCGAGCTCGCGGCGCTGGCCGGGCGCCCGCGTGCGGCCCGGGCCGCCGGAAGTGCGATGCGTAACAACCCGATCCCGTTCGTCGTGCCGTGTCACCGCGTCGTCGCGGCCGGCCACAAGATCGGCGGTTACGGCGGTGGGCGCAACGCGATTGCGCTCAAGCGCGAGTTGCTGGCGCGCGAAGGGGTTTCGACACTTCGCTGAAGAAGTCGTTGCCCTTGTCATCGACGATGACGAACGCGGGGATGTCGTGGTCCTCGATCTTCCACACCGCTTCCATGCCGAGCTCCGGGTACTCGAGTACCTCGACCTTGGTGATGCAGTCCTGGGCCAAGACGGCCGCGGGGCCGCCGATCGAGCCGAGGTAGAAGCCACCGTGCGCATGGCAGGCGTCGGTGACGGCCTTCGAGCGGTTGCCCTTGGCGAGCATCACGAGTGATCCGCCCTCGCGCTGGAACTGGTCGACGTACGAGTCCATGCGCCCCGCGGTCGTCGGCCCGAACGAACCGGACGCGTAGCCGTCGGGGGTCTTGGCCGGGCCCGCGTAGTAGACGCAGAAGTCGCGCAGGTACTCCGGCATGCCCTCGCCCGCGTCGAGCCGCTCCTTGATCTTGGCGTGGGCGATGTCGCGGGCGACCACCATCGGGCCGTTCAACATCACGCGCGTCTTCACGGGATAGTGCGACAGCGTCTCCCGGATCTCGGCCATGGGTCGCGTGAGGTCGATGCGCACGACCGGCGCGGTTTCGAGATCGTCGTGGGTGACCTCGGGGAGGTACTGCGCCGGGTCGGTCTCGAGCTGCTCGAGGAATACCCCCTCCGCCGTGATCTTGCCCAGCGCCTGGCGATCGGCCGAGCACGACACCGCCAGCGCGACCGGGCACGACGCGCCGTGCCGCGGGAGACGGATGACGCGCACGTCGTGACAGAAGTACTTGCCCCCGAACTGCGCGCCGATCCCGAACGCCTGCGTGAGCGCGAGCACCTGTTGTTCGAGCTCGCGGTCGCGAAAACCGCGCCCGAGCTCATTGCCCGTGGGCGGGAGCGAGTCGAGGTAGCGCGCGGAGGCGAGCTTGGCCGTCTTCAGCGCGAACTCGGCCGACGTACCGCCGATCACGAGGGCGAGATGGTACGGCGGGCACGCGGCGGTGCCGAGCGTGCGCAGCTTCTCGTCGAGCCACGTC
>JAUZEM010000326.1 GCA_030839005.1 Actinomycetota bacterium
ACGATGACCGCCAGCAGCGCCAGCAGGGCCATCCGCCGCGGGTGGGCGACGGCGACGTCGGCCAGCCGGCTCAGCACCGCGTCTCCTCGGGCGGAGCGTCGCCGTGCCACTCGCCGCAGGCGACCGCAGCGTCCAGCAGGAGCGGGCGCACGTCGGCCACCCAGTCGAGCTTTGCCTGCTCCTGGCGGACGCCGAACATCGCCGTCGAGCGGCGAAAGACCGCCTCCGGGCGCTCGGCGAGCCGGTCGACGAGGACGGCCAACCGGTCGCGGTTGCGCCGCGCCGCCTCCGCGTAGTCGTCGAGCAGCGCCGCCATCCGCGCCGGCGTCATGCGGTCGCCGAAGAAGACGCGGACCAGGAACAGGTCGCGCGTCCGCTCGGCCGGCGGGTCGACGTCCTCGAGCCACCGTCGCAGCGCCTCGGCGCCGGCCGGCGTGATCGCGTCGAGCAACCTGAGCAACGCCTGGGCGATGGAGAGCTCACCGCTGGAGGTGATCGGGACGACGACCGCGTCGGGGAGGACACGGGCCCGCGCGACCATGCGCTGCAGTCGCACTTCCTGCGACTTGAGCAGGTGCCAGCCGTCGAGGCGAGCGTGACCCTTCTGCACCGACACGGCCCGGATGCCGAGGCGCAGCGACGCCGCGCGCAAGCGCGCGACGTCGAGCAACGCGGCCGCGGGCGCCGGCGGCGGTCCGTAGCGGTCCTCCCATTCGGCGCGCACGTCGTCGACGTCGGCGGGGGTCGTGACCGCGGCGAGGCGCCGGTACGCCTCCATGCGCACGTCATCGCGCGCGATGTAGTCGCGCGGGAGGTGCGCGGTGACCGGCAGGTCGATCTGCACCTCGGCCGGGTGCTCGGGAACCGCGCCCGTCAACTCGCCCACCGCCTCGGTGACCATCTCGACGTAGAGATCGAATCCCACCGCGGCAATGTGGCCCGACTGTTCCGCGCCGAGCAGGTTGCCCGCACCTCGTATCTCGAGGTCGCGCATCGCGATCTTGAAGCCGGAACCCAGATCGGTGAACTCGCCGATCGTCTTCAGCCGTTCGTACGCCTGCTCGCTCAGCGATCGATCCGGCGGGTAGAGCAGATACGCGTACGCGCGCTGACCGCGGCGCCCGACCCGGCCGCGCAGCTGGTACAGCTGCGAAAGACCCAGCATGTCGGCTCGATCGACCACCAGCGTGTTGACGGTCGGCATGTCGAGTCCGCTCTCGACGATCGTCGTGCACACGAGCACGTCGTGTTCACGATCCCAGAACTCCTGCACGACGCGCTCGAGCCGGTTCTCGTCGAGTTGGCCGTGTGCGATTGCGACGCGGGCCTCGGGGACGAGGCGCTTGACGTCGTCGGCGACGTGCGCGATGTCGTGCACTCGGTTGTGCACGTAGAGCACCTGCCCCTCGCGCAGCAGCTCGCGCCGGATGGCTTCCGACACCGCCCGCTCGTCGAGCTCGCCCACGTACGTGAGGATCGGCTGACGATCCTCGGGAGGCGTGTTCACCAGTGAGAGATCGCGGATGCCGGTGAGCGACATCTCGAGAGTGCGCGGTATCGGCGTGGCGGTGAGCGTCAGCACGTCGACACTCGTCCGCCACTCCTTGATCCGCTCCTTGTGCTGCACGCCGAACCGCTGTTCCTCGTCGACGACGAGCAGGCCGACGTCCTTGAACGCGATGTCGGCGCCGAGCAATCGATGGGTGCCGATGACGATGTCGACGGTGCCGTCGCGCAAGCCCTGCACGACGTCGTTCTGTTCCTTCACGGTCAGGAAGCGCGAGAGCACCTCGACGCGTACCGGATAGTTCGCGAACCGCTCCCGAAACGTCTGGCCGTGCTGGCTGGCGAGGAGTGTGGTCGGCACGAGGATGGCGACCTGCTTGCCGTCGAACACCGCTTTGGCGGCCGCACGCAGCGCGACCTCGGTCTTGCCGTAGCCGACGTCGCCACAGATCAGGCGATCCATCGGCACCGGCCGTTCCATGTCGGCCTTGGTCTCGACGATCGCCTGGGCCTGGTCGGGCGTTTCCTCGTACGGGAAGGCTTCTTCGATCTGCTGCTGGAACGGCGTGTCCGGACCGAACATGTGTCCCTCGGTCGCGAGCCGGCGCCGGTACAGCACCACGAGCTCACCCGCGATGTCGCGCACGGCTTTGCGCACGCGCGCCCGCGTCTTGTCCCAATCCCCGCCCCCCATCTTCGAGAGCTTCGGTTCCTCACCGCCCGTGTACTTGCGGATGAGACCGATGTCCTCGGAATCGACGTAGACGCGATCGCCGCCCTTGAATTCAACGACGAGCCGGTCGCGCGTGATGCCGAACATCTCCTTCGTCTCCATGCCGTGGTACCGGCCGACACCGTGAACGCGGTGCACGACATAATCACCGGCCGTCAGGCCTTCGTAGTGGTCGAGACCCTTGCGGGCACCACGGGCGCGACGGTGGACGCGCCGGCGTCCGGTCAGGTCGGCCTCGGCGACGAGCGCGACCTGCTGAGTCGGGAGCACCGCCCCACGGTCGAGCGGCGCGACGACGACGTGAATGCCGGCGGAGCGGAGGACCGCGCCGTCGTCGGTGATGGCGGCAATGCGATCGACGTTGACGCCCTCCGCGGAGAGGATCTGCTCGATGCGATCCGCGCTGCCACTGCCCTCGGCCGCGATGAACACCTTGAATCCGTCGCGCTCGAGGGCGTTGAGCCGCTTCGCGAGCGCGTCCGCGTCGCCCACGACCGGATCGAACGCGCTCGCCGCGAGCACTGGCGTATCCGGGTGGTCGGGCACGGCGAGCACGGGAACAGGTTGCGCCCGGGTGTGGGCGAGCAGCCGGTCGAACGGAAGCGAGAGGCGCGGTGTCTCGGCATCGTCGACCTGCGCGCCCCATGTGATCGCAAGGGTCCGTGCGAGCGCCGCCTCCTCGTCGAGCAACTCCTGCGCGCGGTCGCGCAGGCGCCGCGGCTCGATGATCGCGACAAGTGCCGACGCCGGCAAGAGATCGGGCAACAGGTGCTCGTCGGAGGTCAGCCACGGCAACCACGACTCCATGCCGTCGAAGGTGTTGCCCTCCGCGAGCCGTTCCCACTGCTCACGGCCCCAGGGATGCTCTTGGAGGAGTTGGCGCGCGCGGGCGCGGACCTCGTCGGTCGGCAGCAGTTCCCGCACCGGAAAGATCCACGATTCGTCGATCTCGACCGAAGAGCGCTGATCGGCGACCGAGAACCGTGAGAGACGGTCGACCTCGTCGCCCCACAGATCGATACGAACCGGATGATCCGCGGTTGCCGGGTAGACGTCGACGATCGAGCCTCGCACTGCGACCTCGCCGCGCGCCTCGACTTGATACTCGCGCCGGTAGCCGATCGTGACCAACCGCGCGACGAGCTCGTCGCGGTCGATCTGCTCGCCGGCACGCACGACGACGGGTTCCACGTCCTCCACGTGCGGACCGAGGCGCTGTACGAGCGCACGCACGGGCGCGACGATTGCGCGCGGCAGATGCTCGCCGCCGGCGCGCAACCGCCAGATGACCCGCAACCGGCGGCCCATCGTCTCGGTCGCGGGCGACACCCGTTCGAACGGCAGCGTTTCCCACGCGGGGAAGAGCTCGACCGCGTCGTCACCCAGGTACTCGCGCAGGTCGGCAGTGATTCGCTCGGCCTCGACACCGGTCGGAACCGCGACGACGATCGGGCGCCGGGCCGTGGCGCGGGCGAGCGTGGCGGCGAAGAGGGCGCGGGCCGGCTCCGGAACGGCAACCGGACGCGCGAGACCGCCGGTCGCCGCGGCGACGACCGGGGAGTCGGCAAACAGGGTGGTGAGTCCGGCGAGGGTCGGCTGCATGAGCGCGCGTTCAACCCGAGAGCGCGGGCGCGCCCCGGGGTGATCGCCACAGCGTAGACGTTGGTATCCCGGCCGGAGCCCTCAGTCCGGGCCGGCGGCGCGGCCGTTGTAACGGTTCATCGCCGCCTCGACGCCATCGGTCACGATGCGCTCGACGGCGTCGGCCGCCTCCTCGATGGTCACGTCCATCGCCTCGCGCTCGCGCTTGGAGACGCGTGACAACACGTGGTCGGCGCCGCGCTCCTTGGAGGAGGGTTTGCCGACGCCGATCCGCACTCGCGTGAACTCGTCGGTGTGCAGGTGCTGCTTGATCGATCGCAAACCGTTGTGGCCGGCCAGGCCGCCGCCGACCTTCAACCGCAGCACCGCCGGTTCGAGATCGAGCTCGTCGTGCACGATGACGATCCGATCCGGTTCGATGCCGAGCCGGCGCGCCAGCGCGCCGACCGCCTCACCCGAGTCGTTCATGTACGTGAGTGGGATCGCGAGCGCGACCCGCTTGTCACCGATTCGCACCTCGTCCGCGCGGGCGCGACCCTTCGATCCGCGCAACTTCCCACCGTGTCGGCGCGCGAGCAGCTCGACGACCTCGGCGCCGACGTTGTGACGCGTACGCGAGAACTCGTCGCCGGGATTGCCGAGCCCGACCACCAAGAGGTCGACGGGCACGAGAACCCGCTACTCCTCGGCGGGCGCCTCGGCCGGCGCGGCGCCGCCTTCGGCCACCACTCCCGCGGCGGCTTCGGCTTCGGCTTCGGCACCTTCCTCCACCTCCGCAACTCGCGGCGCGGAGATCTGTGCGACGAGGTCGTCGCCGTCCTGGAGCACGGTGACCTTGGGTGGTACGGCGAGATCGCGCACGTACACCTGCTCGCCGATCTCGAGCGCGCTGACGTCGTACTCGATCGACGGCGGGAAGTCGCTCGGCTTCGCCTCGACGGTGAGCGTGTGCACGAGCTGTTCCAAGATGCCGCCCCGCACCGCCCCTTCGGCTTCGCCGGTGAGGTGCACGGGGATCTCGGCCTGGATGGTCTGGTCGGCACGCACGCGCACGAAGTCGACGTGCATCACCGTGCCCTTGACCGGATGGCGCTGGATCTGGCGCGCGATCGCGAGCTCATCGGCCCCGTCGATCTTCAACGTGATCAGCGTGTTCATGCCACTCCCGCCCGACAGGATGTGAATGAGCTCACGCGAGGAGACCGAGACCGAGACGTTGTCGTCACCCAGGCCGTACACGACGGCCGGGACGAGTCCCTCCCGGCGGATGCGGCCGGCCGGACCCTTGCCGGCGGTGGGGCGGCGTTCTGCAATGAGCGTGGCGTCAGCCATGGCGCGTCGATCCTCGTGAGACGAAAAGGCGAACAGGAGATTGTCGCGCACCACCGGGGGCCGACGAGAATCCCCGGGATCGGCTCCTAGAAGGCCGTGTTGGGGATCTCGGCCGGCGGCGTGCCGATGACGAAGGCGATCTCCTTGCGATCGCTCAGTGCAATCGTCCTGGGGTCGCCGTCGAACCTCGTGCCGTTCACGTACGTCACGACGTCCGTCGCCGGCTTGCAGTAGGTCGCGATGCAGTTCGAGTCGAGACGCACGTTCCACTCGATGAAGAACTGACCGAGGGTGTTGTCCTTCTGCGTGGGCGACTCCGTGTGCAGGATGCCCGTGACGTCGTGCGTGTGCAGCGGCGAGATGCAGGGCTGATCACACGGAACCACGATGCCGCCGTACGACGGCAATCCGTCCGCCGTGAACTTGTGCACGCCCGGATTGGCGATGTCGATCCCGATACCGGCCGGCACGAGGATGTGCTTGCCGTCGATGAAGACGTCGAGATGCGAGTGCACGTGGTACTGCAACTGTTCGGCCGGCTCGGGCACGAGACCCGCCGCGCGCGCTCGTGCCATCGGATCGCTCGGCGCCGGCCACGGCGCCGGATCCTTCGACGACGGCGTGGGCGCGGTGATCGGCGCATTGCTCTGCCCCGAGGCCGACTTCGGCTTCGACGAGCTACCGCACGCGGACACCGACAACGCGACCGCGACGAAGATGAAGATGAACGCGCGAGCGTTCATCGATGTTCCCTCATCACATATTGTCGCCGCCGAAGAGCTCGCTCACCGAGCCGTCTTCGAACACGGCGTCGATCGCCTCCGCGAGAAGGGGCGCGATCGAGAGCACGCGCAGGTTGTCGAAACGCTTCTCGTCGGAGATCGGTACCGTGTTCGTGACGACGACCTCGCGAATCGGTCCGTTCTTCAGCCGATCGACGGCAGGGCCCGAAAGCAAGCCGTGTGTCGCCGCGATGTACACCTCGACCGCGCCGCGATCGATGAGCAGGTTGGCCGCGCTGACCACGGTGCCGGCCGTGTCGATCATGTCGTCGACGATGATGCACGTGCGACCGTCGATGTCACCGACGACCTCCGTCGCAACCGCCACGTTGTGTGTGCCCTTGGGCCGGCGCTTGTCGATGAACGCGATGTCGGCGTTGAGCCGGTCGGCGAAGCGGCGGGCGAGCTTGCCGCCACCCGCGTCGGGGGCAACGATCACCGCGTCGTCTACGACGTTGTCCTTCAGGTACTCCGCGATCACGGGCACCGCCGTGAGGTGGTCGACCGGGTAGTCGAAGAAACCCTGGATCTGGCCGGTGTGAAGGTCGACGGTGACCACACGATCCGCGCCCGCGGCCGTCAACATATCGGCGACGAGGCGCGCCGTGATCGGCTCTCGGCCTTCGGCCTTGCGGTCCTGGCGCGCGTAACCGTAGAACGGGCAAACGGCAGTGATCCGCTTGGCCGACGCGCGTTTCGCGGCGTCGATCATGATGAGCTGCTCCATGAGCAGATCGTTTATCGAGCCGCCGTGCGTCTGGAATACGAAGACGTCGGCGCTACGAATGTTCTCGCCGTAACGGCAGTAGATCTCGCCGTTGGCGAACGTCGAGAGCACACACTCACCGAGCGGGATCTTCAGATGTGCCGCGACCTCGGTCGACAGCTCCGAGTGACCCCGACCCGCCACGAGAATCAATCGCTTCTTCGTGATCAGCTCCATCAGGCGCCATCCTCGCGCGTCGGGCGCGTGTCGCGCGCCGGAATCCCGCGCACGTGGCGCCCGGGGGCGACATCGTTGGTGACGACGGACCCCGCGCCCGTGTCGGCATCGTCACCGAGCTCGACCGGCGCGACGAGCGACGTGTGGACGCCCGTGTGCACGCCGTCACCGATCGTCGTGCGATGCTTGTTCTCGCCGTCGTAGTTGGCGGTGATCGTGCCGGCGCCCAGGTTCACACCCGATCCGATGTCGGCGTCGCCGACGTATGACAGGTGCGGGACCTTCGTCCCCTCGCCGATCTCGGAGTTCTTGACCTCGACGTAGGTCCCGATCTTCACGCCCGCAGCCAGGCGCGTTCCCGGCCGGACGAAGGCGAACGGACCCACCTCACAGTCGTCGCCGATCTCGCATTCGCGCGCGACCGCGTTCGAGATGCGGACGCCTTCGCCGACGACGACGTCCGTCAGGCGACAGTCAGGTCCGACGACCGAGCCGGCGCCGACGACCGTCCGACCTTCGAGGATCGTGCCGGGGAGCAGCCGGACGTCGGTCTCGAGCTCGACGGTCGCGTCGATGTAGGTCGCGGCCGGATCGACCATCGTCACGCCGG